>JAFWWX010000334.1 GCA_017517985.1 Clostridia bacterium
CCTGAAAGTGTAATAAAAGAGTATTTGGAATCTTCGAAATAGATGGTGATGAAAATGAGTATAAAACAATTTGCAGATATGCTAAAAGAATGCAATAGTATAGTTTTCTTTGGCGGTGCAGGGGTATCAACAGAAAGCGGTGTCAAAGACTACAGAAGTCAAGATGGACTATATAATACGGTTAAAGAGTACGGTGTACCACCTGAAGAGATATTAAGCCATAGCTTTTTCTTTCAACATCCTGAAACCTTTTATGACTTTTACAGAAAGTATTTTATTATTGAGGTTGAACCGAACAATGCTCATAAAGCGTTGGCCAAGCTTGAAACAATGGGAAAACTAAAAGCGGTCATAACCCAAAATATTGACGGTCTACACCAAAAAGCAGGAAGCAAGAATGTAATTGAACTGCATGGAACAGCAGGAGAATTTAATTGCGGAGCATGTGGTAAGAGTGCTGATACAGAAGAGGTTATCGAAACGATAAAAAGCGGAATAATACCAAAGTGTAAATATTGCCGTGGGCTTATGAAACCAAAGGTCGTCTTGTATGAAGAGCCTTTGTATGACGGCGTTGCAGAATCAGCAGTTGAAAGCATCGCAAGTGCAGATATGCTTATCGTTGGAGGGACATCTCTTGCAGTGTATCCTGCTGCATCCATTGTAAGATATTTCAAAGGAAAATACATTGTAATGATAAATAAGACTGAAACCAAGTATGACAACAATGCTGACTTAGTTATCAGGGAGAATATAGGCGATGTTATGGATAAAGTTTTGAAATTTATCAAAAAAAACTGACAAAATCCGACTTTTAGAATATAATTATATGTAATTAAAATTCGGCAAACCAATCGAAAGGTTGGGACGCAAAGCTCAAGAGACTAAAGTTTATACAATGTCAGTCAGCTGCAACTGTAGAGCAATCTTTGGATTGTTTTTATTGTTGCGGCTTTTTTATTTATAAAATTATTTATGCAAGGAGCGGGTACAATGGAGAGAGGCATAACTGACAAAGAAAAAATGCAGAAAGTATATATCCGTGAAGAAAAAAGATTTATTGCGTATTGTTGTACTCGCAGAAAATACAAAGACAGTCGTATAAAACACCTGCAGTTTATAGAAAGATTCAGATGGGCTCAAACAAAAAAACATTTTAATACCATTGCTCCGGTAATTCATTTGCTTTCGAAAAGAGATAAATATACTGCTGAACATTCGGTTCGTGTTGCTCTTATGACATACCGCCTTTGCATGCTTATTGATCTTGGCCGTTTTTATAGGGATGTTATAACTCTGTCGGCATTTTGTCATGACATCGGTAAGTTGGGTATTCCAGATGGTATTCTTCATAAAGAAGGTTCTCTTACTGATGAGGAATATGAAGAAATCAAGCATCATCCGAAGGATGGTGCTGATCTGCTTGGCAATCAGGCAAAATATACACATCTTATAGATGGCGTTTTATATCATCAGGAACGTTGGGATGGAAAAGGTTATCCTACAAGAATAAAAGGAGAGGAAATACCTTTCCCGGCAAGGATAATAGCTATCGCTGATTCAACAGATGCTATGCTCAGTGACAGACCATACAGAGATGCTCTTACAGAAGAAGACTGTAAGAAAGAACTGAAGAAAAATTCAGGAATTATGTATGAACCCTGGCTTGTTGATTTGTTTCTTGATAATTGGAACTATATAGTTGATGGAATATACGGAAAATAGAAGTGATATAAAATAACCTCCAAGGATGAAGCTAGGAGGTTATTTTTTTGCTACTTCTATAAAATAAATAATTCATCATACCCTAATTCCAGCAAAGAAATGGAGAGCGAAATTAGATAATAAAAATGGAGTTCAGGATTATCTGTATCTATCTCAAATTCCTCTTTGGCCTTTTGTATTCTGTAAAGTACAGTATTACTATGTGTATGCAAATTTTCTGCTGTTTTCTTTAGTGAATGGTTGCATATGATATAAATATATAGTGTCAAACAAAACTCTGTATTGTTTTTCAAGTCATGTTTTAAGAGGGCAGATATTTTATTATCAATCCGAAAATCATTTTGCTTTAACTGCATAAGGAACGTGATTATTGAAAAAGCATGTTCAGATACGACATACGAAGTTTTATTTTTTTTGCAAAGATAATCTTCAATGGAACACATCCTCGCGTAATGTTTGTTCATATTGAAAAGCCGGTCAAGTTCGTCAGATACAATCACATTTAGATTCAGACTATGGGCAATATTTTTTATTTCCTGCTGGCTGTGATCTTTGTGTAAGAATATGACTATTTTGTTTTTATATATAAATGGGTGTGAAGCATGAAAACAATCTTTACATCTTTGTAATACTGTAATATGCTTTTCATCAAACTCATGTATATTTGAAAATGATATAACAGCGAATTTTTTGGCGGAAAAATGAGAAAGGAAGGTTCCGGCGATTTGCATATTAAATATCTTTTCACTTGCATATTCACCATTGAGAAGGTCGGTTAAAATTTCTTCTGCGGTACTTATTGAAGTGGAAATACAGTACCGTTCAAGGAAGAGCTGTTTTGCAATCATTCCCTCGCAAAAAAACAAGTCCCTGATATCTGTTGCATCGGAATCAATAAGATACAATACATATCCTATAATTACATCGCTGTTTTTCAAAATACCAACACAAAAGTCATTTTCACCGGATTTAACTCGAAAATGATTTTGACCTGCTTCAACCATGTTGCCGATTTTGATGCAAGTATCCTCAGACAACTTGCTGTGTGATATGGCAGTCTGATAGATTGGATCTTCATACTCCATTGATGAAACAGAGCATATAATATGAAACGCATTATCTGTTATAACAATAGGACAATGAAACATCGCAGATATTTCCTGAACAAGAGCATTAAATGAGTTGTTATTAAAAAAGAATTCAAGCATTGCACTTTTATCCATAATAAACCTCCCCAATTATGTTTTCGACACAATAAAATTATAAAACTTTTATCAAGAAAAGTCAATATAACCAATAAAAATAGAAAAAAATTAAATTTTTAAAATGGAATTTGTGCTGACGACACAAAATAAAAAGTATTTTTATGCTGTGAGAATATTGTAAGTGGCAAAAAATAGAGTATAATAATAACTGTAATAAGGAAAGAGAAATGAGTAGGAGATGATACCAATGTTCTAAGAGAAATAGCCGACACACCGATCAGCCGACGAATAAAAATGATATAGATCGGGAAAAACTATATTATACTTTTTTGGAGGCATGTATTATGTTTGAACTTACAAGAAGAAATCATAA
>JAFWWX010000335.1 GCA_017517985.1 Clostridia bacterium
CAGAAATCAAAATCTTCTGTGGTTTCATATCCACAGTTTCTGCATCTTTTCTGTTGGTTATACTGCCTTACTATCGTTAAATCTGCATCTGTTATCCTTACATCGTCACCACGAGCTATAGCTTTACCTTTTTCTTCACTCAGTTCAAAAACACTGCCGCAGCACGAAGCTTTGACATAGTATTTCTTTCCCCATTTGAATGTAGGTATAAAGAACAAGCTAAGGCACATATATGTCATAAACACGGTATATCTCGAATACGCACCGCAGCTTTTACATATATTCATCCCACCGCTATCGTAGTTTAATTCTTTTTGTCCGTCATTAATTCCCATTATAAAGAACATTTCACTTAACCTCTATCTGATATTTATATCTTTTAGTTTCTTTCTGCACTCATTCCAATTCGGATAAACTTTCGCCAGTTCATCATAAAACTTACTTGAATGATTTGGTTGCAGAAAGTGCGTAAACTCATGCCACACCACATATTCAATACACTCCATCGGTGCATACATCAGATTCATATTAAAGGTTAATATCCCCTTCTGTGAGTGACAGCTCCCCCATCGAGATACCATTTTCCTGAACTTGATTTCAGGATATCTTATTCCTCTTGTTTCATAGTATGGATATGCCTTATTACAAAGCAAGATTATAAGTTCCTTTACTTCATCTTCAGTATAATATTGTTTCTGCTCTGCAATAGGTCTATTCTTATACTTTTCCAATGCACGAAGAATAAAGTCTGCTTTTGAGTTTATAAAATCATCAATAACCTTTTGAGACACTCTTCTGTTCGCTGACACATTGATGCTACCATCAGGTTTTATTCTCATATTTATGTTTTTGACATTTTTATACTGTAGATTATATTGAATTATGTTGTCCTTAAATATGATTTCTCTAATCATGCTGTGGCTTTTTTAAGTATGGGAACTATTGTGTATTCATCCACATCTGTTATTACATCATAGAGCTTATGTATTTCTTCGGTTACCGCACCTTGCTTTACTAAGTCTTTAATTAAAGCAATTAATGTATCATAAAAGCCATCAAGGTTTATAACAACAATCGGTACATCAATTCTCTTTAAGTATTTTAAGGTCAGCACCTGAAAGAATTCATCCATAGTTCCTATTCCGCCGGGAGCAATAAAGAACACATCGGCATGCTTTTCCATAAGCGTCTTTCGCTCTGCCATTGTATCTACCATAACCTTATTATCGCAGTCGAATATATCTTCAAACTCGCTGATAAAGTCAGGAGATATACCCATAACAAAACCGCCGTTTTCCTTAACGCCTCTTGCAACTGCTCCCATACAACCTGTTGCACCTGCACCATATACAAGAGAAAAACCGTTTGTTGCAATTAATTTTCCCAATTCCTCTATTTTTTCTTTATGTTGGCTTGCAATTCTATCATTTGCTCCGCCATATACACATGCAAAATATCTTTTTGACATATCTTTTACCTCCCTATATAATCTTAATTTTTCTTTAATTTACTCTGTTTTTCTTACAATTTTAAACTCTCAAACAATGGTTTATGGATAAAATCAATGTATCTGATTGCTTTTAGTACGATTTTTAGGAAATTTGGG
>JAFWWX010000336.1 GCA_017517985.1 Clostridia bacterium
ATCAATGTGAGCCTGAGACTTTTCGAGAGAGCAGTAGAAGCCTGTGCACTCGAGAACTACGTCTACGCCGATTTCGCCCCAAGGAAGATCCTTAGCGTCCTTTTCAGCATAAATCTTGAGTGTCTTGCCGTCAACTGTGATTGTGCCTGCTTCATCATCAGCAGAAACTGTGTGGAGGTTTTCGCCGAGTGTTCCGCAGTAACCACCCTGTGCTGTATCATACTTGAGAAGATTTGCAAGCATTGTGGGCTTTGTGAGGTCGTTGATAGCAACAACATCATAACCTTCTGCGCCAAACATCTGACGGAATGCGAGACGGCCTATACGACCGAAACCGTTAATAGCAACTTTAACTGACATTTTAATGTCCTCCTGTAAATAAAATTTTTACCCTTATATTTTAATACAAATTTCTTCTAATTGCAATAGACTTTGGCAAAATTTTCACATTTTTAAAAATTTCATCGCATTAAACATATTATCCTTTAGACGCATAAAATATTCTTGCCATTTTCAACAAAAAATATTAAATTTTAATATGTTTTATTCTTTCCTACCTGTCGTGAGAAGCGGCAGAGGAGCCGGAAACCGGAATTATTTCGCCAAGATATTTGGGCTTTACATTAAATACACATCCCCAGAAATCCTTAAATATGGCAAAAGATTCACGGAATTTATAATACACCATCCCCGGCCAGCTGTAGCTATCGCTTGCAACGCCATAGGCTTCAATTCCGCACTTGCGTGCGTTGTATACAGCTCTATATAAATGATATGTTTGTGTTACAAAGACAGCTTTCTCCACTTCAAAAACCGCCTTTGCGCGGTAGGCACTTTCATATGTTGAAAAGCCTGCATGGTCAAGAAATACATTGTCCTTAGGTATATCAGAGTTCTCAAGAACATAGTCCATCATATTGTTAACCTCGTCATATTCGTGCTGACCGTGGTCACCGGTCATAAGCATCTTGGCGCTCACTCCATTTTCATATAGCATTATTGCCTTCTCCAGACGGCTCTGCAACATCAGTGATGGACTTCCGTCATCCCTGACATGCGCTCCAAGTACTGCAATACATTCAACGCCCTCAAGTTCAGCTGCCTTTTCCGGTGTCAGAATATATTTTGACGAAAATGATATGACATATATATTTACAGCGACAAACAAAGCTACCGCAACAGCAGTTGCTATAATTGCACCTACAATCATTCTTTTCAATATCTTTTTTATATTTTTCATCGTCCTTGTCCCTTTATTAAAATGTCACCGAGACTTATGTTTTTGTAATTCCCGATTATAACAGAAGGTATTCACCCAGTTCCAAAGGATTGCCGAACACTGCAACAGCACCGGCATCCGTAAGTTCTTTTTCAGCACCGTAACCATAAAGCACACCAACCGTATAGATTCCGTATTTTGCGGCGCCCTTGACATCGTGACTTCTGTCCCCTACCATAATACATTCCGTCACATCAGTTATTTTACACGCATTAAGGCAATATTCAATCACCTCTTCCTTATGCATTCTCGTTTTTTCGTCCATACAGGCACCGCCGATAAACATAAAATACTTTGAAAAACCGTATCTTTCAAGTATTTCACGGGCAAACTTTTCCGGTTTTGATGTGGCAAGCACAAGCATCTTTCCTGCATTATAAAGCCTTTCAAGAAGCTCTTTTACTCCGTCGTAAGGAGAATTTTCAAGTATGCCTTTTGTCTGAAATCTATCACGAAAGTATTTTATTGCGGTCTCTGCTTCGTCATCTGTCATTCCATATCTTTCTCGAAAAGAGTCAAACAACGGTGGACCGACAAAACAAGTGAGATTCTCCGGGCCTTCCATTATCCCATATTTCTCAAGTGCATATGAAACAGATCTTGTTATTCCAGGTGCTGAATCCGAGATTGTACCGTCAAGGTCAAAAAGTATGTATTTATAGCTCATATTGCTTTTCCTCTCTTTTAACTGGTTAAATTATAGCAGTCGCTCCGACACTATTCTACATTATTGTTACAAGGTTATTGTAAATAATGAGTTAATGCCTGAAAAAGTTTCTTTAATAATAAAGATTTTAACTCAAATTCACATATTATGATTGACATTTATCCTTTCGGGTAATATAATAATTATGTATGTAAAAATTTCCATATATTTTGGAGGTTTCTCTTGGAAATAAATTTTAAAGGCGAAAAGCTCTCTCTTAACCTTTCAGACACCGGCTCCGGAGATTGTATTCTTATTCTCCACGGTTGGGGAACAAATATGAATGTTTATAAAAGCATAATAAACTACCTTACACCATACAGACGGGTTATATCTTACGATATTCCCGGTTTTGGCGAAAGCTCTGCTCCGTCATTTGCCTTTTCAACAGATGATTATGCGGATCTTGCACTTTGTGTTCTTGAAAAGCTTGGTATAAATAAAGTAACGCTTATTGGACATTCCCACGGAGGAAGAACAATACTCAATCTTGCTTCAAGGGAAAATAATGGTGTTGAAATTGAAAAGATCATACTTATAGATTCTGCCGGTATTGTTCCGAAAAAGACTTTTATTCAGAAGATGAGAGTTAAAAAGTACAAGATTGGCAAAGCTTTTCTCTCCTTTGCGCCTGTAAAAAAACTTTTTCCGGATGCAATTGAGAAGTACAAGGCTAAGCACGGCTCTGCAGACTACAAGGCTGTCAGCGGTACTGTCAGAGACAGTCTTGTTAAGGTTGTAAACGACGATTACAAGCACCGTATGAAAAGTATAAAGGCGTCAACACTTCTTATATGGGGCACGAAAGACGATGCAACTCCCCTCTCAGACGGAGAGTTTATGGAAAAAAATATACCGGATGCAGGACTTGTAAAAGTCGAGGGCGGTTCACATTACAGCTTTCTTGATAATCCCGGTCTTGTAAAACGTGTAATCTTCTCTTTCCTTAATATCAACGAATAAAGAAAGGTGTTCATATGCTATCTACTGTTCTCTCTGTTATATTCAGACTTACAGCTCTGTTCGGCTACACTCTTGCAATGACCTATTATATGCATATGTTCCAGCTGAACTCATATCATTCAAAAGTGCAGGTAAAGTGGCTTTCTGAAAATTTTGTCGGCGCATACCTTGTAAGGGTATTTCCTGCGCTTATCTCACTTATTGCAATATTTATTCCGACAATAAATATATACGGCGTCGCAATTCCTGCAGGAATCATTATTGCAATACTTGCCAATATTTCCTTCTTTATAAGGCATTTTCCGCAAAAGGCAAAAAAGCCCCTTGTTTTCACAGCAAGAGTTAAACGGATGATTATTACCTTTGTAATTCTGTCGGTTCTGATTATTGTACCGGTTGCACATTTTTCCGGAATGTTGTTTATATATTCCGTAATGCTGTTTTCACCCTGCTTTATTATAATTCTTGCAAACTTTATAAACAAGCCGGTTGAAAAGGCCGTAGGCAATCATTACATCAATCAGGCAAAGGCAAAAATCAATGCACTCCCAAACCTTATTGTAATAGGTATTACCGGAAGCTACGGAAAAACAAGCACAAAATTCTATCTTCAGAAGCTTCTTTCTTCAAAGTACAATGTTCTTATGACTCCTGAAAGCTATAACACTACAATGGGCGTTGTAAAGACTGTCAGAGAGATGCTTGATGCGACCTATGATATTTTTATCTGCGAGATGGGTGCAAAGAATGTGGGTGAAATCAAGGAAATATGTGATATTGTAAAACCAAAATACGGCATTATAACATCTATCGGTCCTGCACATCTTGAATCCTTTAAATCAATGGAAAACATCGTTAAGACAAAATTTGAACTTTGCGATGCACTGCCGGATGACGGCATAATCTTCCTTAATGGCGACAACGAGTATATTGCAAATCATACTCCCTCCAGAAAGGCTGTATACTACGGTACAGAAAACAACAATCTTGAAAAGGTATTTGGCGACAGCATCTCTGTCAGCGACAAAGGTACGTCGTTTACAGCCCACACAGAAACGGACAGCTTCGACTACGATACAAGTATTCTTGGCAGACACAGCGTGGTAAATATTCTCGGATGTATTGCAATGTCACGCTTTCTCGGATGCGAAGCAAAACAGCTTGTTCTCCCGATAAAGAGACTTGAAACAGCCCCTCACAGACTTCAACTGCGAGGTGGCGGAGAGATAACGATAATTGACGATGCTTTCAATTCAAACCCCAGCGGAAGTAAAGCTGCACTTGATGTACTTTCAGCCTTTGACGGTATCAGAATTATGATTACACCGGGTATGGTTGAGCTTGGCGACAAAGAGGAACAGTACAACCGTGAGTTTGGTGAATATGCGGCAGACAAGTGCGATTATGTTCTTCTTGTCGGAAATAAAATCACAAGAAGTATTGCCCAGGGCCTTGAAAGCAAGAACTATCCGAAAGATAGATATTTTACATTCGCAAAAGTAACAGAGGCTATCGCTTATGCAAACACGCTGAAGCCCGGAAATAAAAAATATGTTCTTCTCGAAAACGATTTACCCGACAATTACTGATATTTTACCGAAAGGAAAGATTTTTATATGATACTGAAAACCAAAGTTGGTGTATTCTTTGGCGGACGCTCAACCGAGCACGAAATCTCGGTTATTTCCGCAATGCAGGCAATTGCAGCGTTTGATATGAATAAATACGAGATAATTCCCGTTTATATTACAAAGGACTGCAAATTTTATACCGGAGAAGCAGCCGGCAAAATTCAAAACTATAAGGATATTCCAGAACTTTTAAAAAACCTTACAAGAGTAACTTTTGAGGGTGAAAACGGAAAACTCAATCTCATTGCCTACCCCGCCCCCACTTTCGGAAAAGGTCTTGTTGACACCATAGACATAGCTTTCCCGGTTGTTCACGGAACAAATGTTGAAGACGGCACACTGCAAGGATATTTCCAGAGTTTTGGTATACCTTATGCAGGGTGCGATGTTACATCCTCTGCACTTGGTATGGATAAATTTGCATCAAAGGCTGTTCTTAAAATGTGTGGTCTTCCCGTTCTTGACTGTGTAAGAGTAAATGCCAACGAATATACGCTTGAAAAGGAAAGCATCATTTCAAAAATAGAAGCACAGACAAGATACCCTGTTATTGTAAAGCCTGTACCACGTAAGGCTGTATGCTTTATGCGGTGCTGATATAAGCCTTATGCTTGTTTATTTTAATTGGAGGTTAACGTAATGAAATTTATAATATTGCAAATAATTCTTATCCTATTAAACGCCTTTTTCGCCGCAAC
>JAFWWX010000337.1 GCA_017517985.1 Clostridia bacterium
ATAGCTAAATTCATTGACCCGCTATGTACCGCTATTATTCCTGTAATTGCAATTAATATTATAAGTATAAGAAAAACCAGGTCAAGCTTTCTAAAGTGAGATAACAAAACTCTTTTTATATCCGAAACATATTTTGCTACTCCGCTTTTATTAGCCGTTACAGGTCTCGGTGCCGGAGAAAGCGCAAAAGTTCTTCTAGCTTTAAGTTTTCGTGATTGTCTGTGGAAATTTGCACTTGCCTTTCCAAACAGTTCTCGGTTTCGCATCTCTGCCTCAAGCGGTGTGGTTACTCTTTTTGATCGGTCGGTTTCAACAAATCTTTTAATTCTGCGTTTGCTTCCGGGTTTTACTGAAAGCTTCATTTTCATACTGCCCACATTTGATGCAGACCGTATAACTGATTCTGAATTATTAGTTTTTTCCTTAATTTCAGCTTTCAATATATCACCCCTTCTCGATAATTTCAGTATATTATAGCATACAATATCTGAAAAGTAAACAACAAATAGTTAATTTCAAAATAGTTATATTTGAATTTACAAATAAATATGGAATTGACAAGCACCGAAAATATATAATTTATATATAAAAATGCTTTTTAATCAAAGGAAAATTAATATGTACGAAGAAAATTCAAAAAAGTCACTTTTTAGTGTAATTTTTTCCGCGATATTTTTCGCCGTGTTTATTTTTATAATGTCTTCTTATATTATAAGATGCAGTAAAATGTCAGATGCTGATATCGCCGATGATGTTATGTTTAACGATATAACTATTGCAGCTTATGAAAAATCCCCCAAGGACTTCAAGGTTCTGACATATGACCTTGAAAAGAGATTTGAAGCAGTTGAAAAAAATCAGCTTCTTCAGTTGGAATATCTCTATTATATTCCAAAGACTGAACAGATGCAGCTTACAATAAAATATAATACAAGCTATGCAAATGTTGCGACTGACACTTCCCTTCCTTTTATTCTTACACTGAAAAATGAAGCAGGTGAAGTTATCAATGATTTCTTTTACCAATATGACGAAAAGGACGGATATGGATATATAAGAGTTTGCTGGAACGGTGTAAAATTCACTGCAGAAAGTGAGCATACTCTCCGTATTGAACAGGAAAAAGACGGTGAAACAGTTTCAAGGGGCTTATTCCTTATACAGAAATCAACCACGGCAAGTAAGGAAATAAAACTTACTGAAAAAAATGCACCCTATATTTTTTTAAATGGTTAAGTCATATATCTCATAATTTTTACAAAAAATTCGGCCCCGGACTTATAGTCCGAGGCTGTTTTTGTATTTTGACATAAAATCAGCACCGTTACCGGTAAATTCTTTACCGTCAAGATACGATAGGATTCCAGAATCCGTTGAAAATTCAAATTTTAAACTATACGCATACAGATGCTGAAAGTTATCACCGTACTTTTTGCTGTGCACTATTCCGTACTTTCCGTCACCTACAAGCGGTGTCCCGATATATGCCATATGAGCTCTTATCTGGTGTGTTCTTCCTGTTATCAGTTCAACTGATACAAGTGCATTTTCTTTTGCCTGACTTACTGTTCTGTATTTTGTAATTACAGTTTTTATATCGTCATCGTACTTTATACGAAGCACCCTTTTTGCTTCTTCCTTTGTTTTGAAAATATATACCTTGTTTTGTTTATTATCTTTATAGTGAAAATGCTTGAGTATTCCGCTTTTAGGATTTGGTACTCCAACTGTCTCACAGTAATAGGTCTTTTTTATCTCTCTGTTCTTGATTTTACTGTTCATTATGCGCAGTGACTCTGCATTTTTGGCACATATAATTAAACCGCCGGTATTTCTGTCGAGTCTGTGACAAAGGCTTGGAGTAAAGCTCTGCTCCTTTTCGGGATTATATTCGCCTTTTTTTAAAAGGTATCCGATGACTCTGTCAATAAGATATGTTCCCTGCTGTTTAGACTCAGACTCAGACTCACTTTTGTGTACAGTTTCCCCCGGCTTTTTATCTACAATAATAATATTTTCATCATCATAGATAATTTCACTTTCCAAAAGGCTATATTTTTCCTCCGAATATTTTTCGGCATCCTTTTTAGCCTCGTTACCGTCAGGAAAAAACTCATCGCTTATATAAAGCGTAATTTTATCCCCCTCAGAAAGAACTGTTTCGGCAACAGCTTTTATGTCATTAACCTTAAAACTTTTCAGTCTGAAATACTTATAAAGTAAAGATTTGGGAATATTAATAAGTGTTTTGGTCAAAAATTTATCCAGACGCTGACCTGCATCGTTTTTATTTACGTACAATACTCTGATATTATCAAATCCTATCATTTTTTTGTTTTAAACAGTATAACATATATTATCCTTAAATTCAAGTGTTTTTAAAAAACCTGTTTATTCTTTTTTCGGAGGAAATATACTTGAAAAATTTTTATCAGTTTATCCGTAATATTATTCTGCTTTACATTGATAAAGGTATTGCCGGACTTTCGGCACAGCTTTCTTACTATATGCTTTTCACTTTCTTTCCGATGCTTCTATTTGCAAACACCGTTCTTGGAAAAATTTTACCCCGCGGATTTCAGCTTCCTATGTCCAATGTCATCCCTGCACCTATTAGAAATTTTGCACAGACCTATATTGATGAAACCGGTGATTCGACAAGTACAAAGCTTATGTTCCTTGGCATCATTCTTACCCTCTATTCACTGACACGGTATATAAGATACTACAGACGAAGTATTGGAAAAATATACGAAAAAAGCAGAGATATGAATTTCTTTTCTGACTGGATTATATCTTTTCTTTTTTCACTAGGAATGCTTCTTATGTTTTACCTTGCCGTATTTTCCGTATTTGTAACCGATAGCGTTCTTTCAGTTCTGGGTTTATCTTTTTTTACCGGAAGCATATGGTATATTCTGAGATTCTTTATAATTGCATTGTTTGCATTTTTTGTAATATGTACGCTTCATTTTGCCGAATGTGGTAGTGGAGAGACTTTCTTTGATTTCGCACCCGGTGCTTTGTGTTCTGTTGGCTTCTGGATGATTATTTCAGCAATCTTTTCCTACTATGTAAATGAAATAGCAAACTATTCAATTGTATACGGCTCAATTGGAAATGTAATTATGCTTCTTTTATTGCTAAATCTTACAAATACTATTTTGCTTATGAGTGGTGTTGTAAATATAAGTTTAAATAATAATACTTGAAAAATCTATTTTTTTGTCGTATAATATATTAAAACTATAAAATATTACTGAGGTAAAAATGACAGAACAAATAAAAAAAGATTTAACCACCGCACTTGAGGAGCTATACGAAGTGTCACACCCCGAAGAGAACGGTATACTTGTTGTTGGCTGCAGTACAAGTGAGGTTATCGGCGAAAAAATTGGTACAAGCGGAAGCGAGGAAACAGCAAACGCTATATTTCAGGCTGTATCAGATTTTTGTAAAAGAAAAAATATATTTCTTGCCGCACAATGCTGCGAGCATCTTAACAGAGCAATTGTTGTAGAAAAAGAATGTGCAAAAATGTATGGTCTGACAAGAGTCAATGCTGTTCCCCACATCAAAGCAGGAGGTGCTTTCGGCACTGCTGTTTATAATGGCATGAATGACCCTTACCTTGTTGAAAATGTGGTTGCAGATATGGGAATAGATATCGGAAATACACTTATTGGTATGCATATAAGACCTGTATGTGTTCCGGTAAGAGTAAGTATAAAAAAGATAGGAAATGCCCATCTAACACTTGCACGTTCAAGATGTAAATATGTCGGCGGAGAAAGAGCTCATTACAATTCTGACCTTGGATAATTAAACATAATACTTTTATCTTAAATTTACTCTTTTGACAGATATATATTTTAAGTGAAAATATTGTTTGTACAAAATAACAAATCTAAAAAAATTTGTATTTATCTATTGACAAAACACGAAATTTAGTGTATAATGCGTATACATTATACAAGATATAGTATACAGACCGTATGTAACTGACGGATAAGCGGGTTCACCGCAATGAAGCATACGAGCATACAGCCGACCGTCTGGGCAAATCAGTTCTTTATACTGTTTTGCCCTTTTTTATTTTTAATCGGGAAACTCATAAAATTTACGGAGGTGTTAACTATGGAATTTAAGCAGTGGGAAGGTTTTAAGACCGGTACTTGGACAGAAGAAATCAATGTTCGGGATTTTATCCAGAATAACTATAAAGAATACACTGGAAACAGTGATTTCCTTGCAGGTCCTACAGAACGTACAAATGGCATATTCAAAAGAGTTCAGGGTCTTTTTGCACTTGAAAGACAGTTTGGCGGTGTTCTTGATATAGACACAGCAACCGTTTCATCTCTCACAAGCTTCTCCCCCGGATACATTGACAAAGACAATGAACTTATCGTGGGTATGCAGACAAACAGACCCCTGAAGAGAAGCGTAAATCCTTTTGGCGGTATCAGAATGGTACGTCAGGCGTGTGAGGCGTACGGATACAAACTCAGTGACAAGGTTGAAGAAGAATTTAAATTCAGAACAACTCACAATGAGGGTGTTTTCAGAGCTTATACAGAGGAAATGAGAGCCGCAAGAAAGTGCCACGTTATCACAGGTCTTCCCGATGCTTACGGCAGAGGAAGAATTATCGGTGACTACAGACGTGTAGCTCTTTACGGTGTTGATAAGCTTATTGAAGAAAAGAAAAAAGACAAAGCAATGCTCGCTGAAGGTGCCTTTAACACCAATGAAATCCGTCTTGACGAGGAACTTTATCAGCAGATCGCCTTCCTTGGTTATCTTAAGCAGATGGCAGCTTTGTACGGTTACGACATTTCAGAACCTGCAAAAAATGCAAAGGAAGCTGTTCAGTGGACTTATTTTGCATACCTTGGAGCTATTAAAGAGCAGAACGGTGCAGCTATGTCTCTCGGTCGTGTAAGCACATTTTTTGATATTTATATTGAAAGAGATATTGCAAACGGCATCCTTGACGAAAGCGGTGCACAGGAAATTCTGGATGACTTTGTAATAAAACTCAGAATTGCAAGACATCTGCGTACCCCTGAATATAACGAGCTTTTCGGCGGAGACCCTATGTGGATTACAGAAGCCGTAGGCGGTATGGGTGAAGATGGAAGAACACTTGTAACAAAGAGTAGTTTCCGTATACTTAACACTCTTTACACTCTTGGTTCTTCTCCCGAACCCAATCTTACAGTACTCTGGTCCACCTCTCTTCCCGAAAATTTCAAGAAATTCTGCGCAAAGGTTTCTGTTGATACTGACTCAATTCAGTATGAGAACGACGACATTATGCGTCCTGTTTACGGTGATGACTATGCAATCGCCTGCTGTGTTTCCGCAATGAAAGTCGGAAAACAGATGCAGTTCTTCGGTGCAAGATGTAATCTCGGAAAACTCCTTCTTATTGCGCTTAACGGTGGTTATGACACAACAAGCAATATGCATATCGGTCCTCAGATGAGCGTTATGGATACGGAAAAGCTTGACTTCGAAGAAGTTGAAAAGAGATTTGATATATATGTTTCCTGGCTTGCTCATCTGTATGTAAATACAATGAACATAATCCACTATATGCACGATAAATACGCCTACGAGAAAACTCAGATGGCACTTCACGATACAAGTGTTGAACGCTTTATGGCATTCGGTATTGCAGGACTTTCCGTAGTTACCGACTCTCTCAGTGCAATAAAATACGGAAATGTTAAGCCCATTAAGGATGAAAATGGTTATATTGTTGATTTTGAAACAACAGGTGACTTCCCCAAATACGGAAATGATGATGACAGAGTAGACCTTATCGCAAAGGAGCTTGCACATAAATTTATAACAGAACTCCGCAAGACTCCTACATACAGAAATGCTATTCACACACTTTCTGTTCTCACAATTACTTCAAATGTAATGTACGGTAAAAATACCGGTGCTACCCCTGACGGCAGAGGTGCTTTCCAGCCCTATGCTCCCGGCGCTAACCCTATGCACAACAGAGAAGAAAACGGTGCTCTTGCTTCCCTTAACTCCGTTGCAAAAATCAGCTACGATGATTGCCGTGACGGTATTTCAAACACATTCTCTATCACTCCCGAAGCTCTCGGAAGAGACAATACTGAAAGAATTGAAAACCTTGTTGGTATTCTTGATGGTTACTTTGCAAAGAAAGCCCATCACATAAATGTAAACGTTCTTAATCGTGAGACACTTATAAAAGCATACGAAAATCCCGAAGCATATCCCAATCTTACAATAAGAGTTTCCGGATACGCCGTTAACTTCAACAAGCTCTCCCGTGAGCAGCAGCGTGAAGTTATCAGCCGTACTTTCCACGAGGCACTATGACAGATACTGAAATCAAGGGACGAGTTCATTCCTTTCAAAGTCTCGGAACTGTAGACGGCCCGGGAATAAGATTTGTTGTGTTTTTTCAGGGATGCAATCTCAGATGTGGTTGCTGTCATAATCCTGATACCTGGAATATTTTAGACGGTAATCTTTATACACCCAAACAAGTTATTGATAAAGCTTTAAGATTTAAAGAATATTTCGGCAATAACGGTGGACTTACTATTTCCGGTGGCGAACCCTTACTTCAACCGGAGTTTGCATATGAAATCTTCAATCTATGTCACATTGAGGGTATCAACACCTGTCTTGATACCTCCGGAAGCATATTCAACAGTAAAATCGAAAAACTTCTTTATGTAACTGACAGAGTTCTTCTTGATATAAAATACACATCAGAAAGCCTTTATTCGAAATTTGTCGGATGCAGCTATAATTCTGTAATAGAGTTTCTGGAATATTTATGTAATAAAAATATTGCCGTAACTCTTCGCCAGGTTATAATTCCAACATTAAACGATAACCCAGAAAATATACTGAAGCTTTCGGATATAGCCAAAAAATATCCGTGTGTTGATAAGATTGAACTACTCCCCTTCCGCAAGGTTTGTCAAGTGAAATATGACAATATGAATATCCCATTCAGTTTTAAGGATATTCCGGAGCCCGAAACAAGTAAAATGACTGAACTTCGGGAGCTTCTAAACAAAAATCCATAAAATTTATCCCATACAGTGTGTTTGCTGTATGGGATATTTGTTTAATAATAAAACTGTTATAAAAAAATTATATGTTTCCGTTACTCTTTTCACCTTCACGAAGGTATGTTGCTTCAATGTCTGCCATATGGAGCTTTACGGCAAGCGGATACATTTCAAAAGCGTTGCTGACAGTAAATCCACCTGATTTTGCCGAATCATCAAACCCGCCCATATGCCATCTTATAGCAATCGCTTCTTCAATTTTCAATCTCATAAAGCGCTCTATAAGAAAAACTGATTTTTCGCCGTGTCCAAAGGGAAATTTATCCTCTATCTGATAAAAGGGAACTTTTTCCCACTGACCTGTCTGTTCATTCTTCTGATTTCTCGTACTCACCTTATAAAACTGTGCTTTGCACAAATCGTGCAAAAGAGCAACAATTGCTATACTTTCAGCACTATGTTCTGCACCGTAGCGTTCGTTCAGGCACTCATATACATTGATACTGTGCTCACAAAGTCCACCCTCTGTACAAAGATGAAACTTTGTACTTGCAGGCGCTGTGAAGAAGTCTGTCTTTTCAAGCCAAGCCAAAAGCTCATTACTGCCTTCACGATTTATACTCTCTTTAAAGATTTTAATAAACTTTTCTTTATTTGTCACATTAATACCTCATTTTGTTTTTCTTTATTATATCACAGATACCGTAATAAGTCAACAGCAATATATTTATATAACAAAAAACACCCCAAAGTCAAAAAGACTTTCGGGATGTCTTAAGCTTAAATAAATTAAAGGTTATTTGCTTTGCGCCATTCATCAGCCTTTGCTGCTGACATTCTTGTAATATTTTCTTCAGGATACTTGGAAGCCTTGCCACCAACTGTATAAAGAAAATATTTGCCGTTTTCTGTTACATAAAGGCTTTCTTCATAGCCGTCTTCGTCACCGAATACACCAAATGTATTCTTTGCAATACATTCTGACTTCTCTGTATCGTACTCAACCTTACAAATGATTTTTTTCATTTTTCAAGTCTCCTTTCTTTCTATATATTTCAATTATATCATAGAAAAAAATTTTTTTCAATCTTTTTTATAAAAAAAAATTACAATATTCAGTTTTTTATATATCATACAAAAAATTACCGGCAATACACTCAAATTATAATGTAATTGTCACTAATAAAATAAGAAAATAACAAACTTTTTTTGATAAAATATCAAATATATTACTTTTTATTATATTTTTTCTTATAATACTGTGATACAGCAACTCTTTCGTCAAAAGGATATTTTACACCGCATATTTCCTCATAATTCTGTGCTCCTTTTCCTGCAAGAAGAACTGTGTCACCTTTTTTTGCAAGTGTCAGAGCAAGATTTATTGCATTCTCCCTTTTTGGTACAACTGTATATCTGTCTACACAGTCATTCATTCCTTCCAGTATATCGGAGATAATATTTTCCGGATTTTCACTTCTGGGATTATCATTAGTTATTATGGAATAATCAGCATACTTCAGTGCTGCTTCTCCCATTCCGCATCGTCTTAGCTTAGATCTGTCTCCGCCTGCACCAAAAACACAGTAGAGTTTTCCCTTACACTCTTTTTTCAGTGCTGTAAGTATATTTTCAAGGCTTTCTCGGTTATGTGCATAATCAATCACTATATTCACACCCTCCGGACTTTCAACCCTCTCACATCTTCCGTAAACCTTAGCAGATAAAAGCCCTTTTTTTATATGTGAATATTCAATCCCAAGTTCAGTTGCAACTGCTATTGTACACAATGCATTTTGTATGTTAAAATCACCGGGCAGAGATATTTCAAACCTGTTATTATTTACATAAAAAACGGTATTGCTATGTTTTGACTTTTGCTTTCTGCAGAAATATTTTTCACTTTTATTATTTGTAGAAAAGCACACAAAGGGCGTTGTGTAACTAAGACAACATTTTTTAAAATATTCGCTGTTGTTATCATCATCATTTATTACAGCCATTTTGCAACACTCAAATAGTTTTCCCTTGCATACCATATATTCTTCAAAATCTTTATGCTCATTCTTACCTATATGGTCAGGATATAGATTTGTAAATGCTGCAATCTCAAATTCAGTTCCGTATGTTCTTGATTGTTTAAGTGACTGGGATGTTATCTCACATATTACATACTCCGCCCCTGCTTTTGCCATATCCCTGAGCTTACTGTAATACTGCGGAGCTGAGGGAGTCGTATTCTCGCACTCTGTGTATGTGCCTTTATAAAACATTCCGTTTGTGCCAATTACACCACAATCAATCCCTGCTTCTTTAAAAATGCTTTCAAGCATATATGTCACTGTTGTTTTACCCTTTGTTCCTGTCACTCCAATAATTTTTAAATTTTTATCCGGAAACCCATAATAAGCCCTTGAAAAAAGTGCGAGGGACTTTCTTGTATTATCAGAATAAAAAACATACGCTCCCTCAGGAATATTTTCAATTTTTAAATCATGTTCAGCAACAATAAACTTTATTCCATATTCAAGTAGCATTTGAATATCATTATGTGTATCATATTTTGTACCTGATATACAAACAAAAAGAGGGTTATCATCCTTTTTCTTAATTGCCTCCTGGGTATTTGTTTCAATGCAACCTATTTCAATGTCAGGAATATTTTCCATACTCTCAAACTTTGCATATATCAACAAATCGCCAAGCTTCATATATAATCCTCCGTAGTTGTATTTTGAAAAAACTTTTCGTCAAGCATAACCTGACCATCAAATACAATTTTTGATGGTGCTGTCATATGAAGATGACCCATATCATCCCATTCCACAAAAGTTTTTCCTCCGTTTTGAAAAACTGTAACCTCTCTTTCACATAAATCCGCAAGAACACCTGCACAAAGGCAAGCGCAGCAACCTGTCGCACAGGCACTCGTTTCGCCTGTGCCTCTTTCCCAGGTTCTGAGTCTTATTGTAGTTCTTGAATCGTATCTGCAAAATTCAACATTCGTACGTTGTGGAAACAGTTCTGAATTTTCAGCAGCCTTTCCGTACTTATTTATATCAAGACCATCCACATCATCGCAAAAAAGTACAAGATGGGGATTTCCAAGGGACATAGCATATGATGTAAAGGTTCTGTCACATATTTTAAGTTTTTCTCCCCATAAATGCTCGCCCATACCCTTTACGGGTATTTTATTACATTCAAAAACAGGAACACCTATATCTGCACGTATATTTGTAACCTTACCATCGTATATCTCAAGATTTACATATTTTACTCCACCTTTGGTTTCAATCGATATATCTTGTTTGAATGTAAGACTTTTTTCAAATACAAGTTTTGCAACACTGCGAAGTCCATTCCCACACATTTCCGCCTCTGTTCCATCAGGATTATATACTCTCATAAAGAAATCGGCATTTTCACTCTTTTCAATCACAATAAGTCCGTCAGAGCCGATACTGAAATTTCGTTCCGATAATATTCTTGAAACCTCACCTCTGTTTATAAGGTTTCTGTCAAGGTCAA
>JAFWWX010000015.1 GCA_017517985.1 Clostridia bacterium
CAAGTTCTATTTCACTTTGTGTTTTGTTGTTACCATGAAAGAATACCTTGTCCATCGGAAATGCGGCTTTATATAATGTGTAAAGCTCACCGCCAGAAACAACATCCGCACCTAATCCTTCAATTTCTGCAAGCTTTGCCGTGTACATGGTACAAAGAGCCTTGCTCGCAAACAGGATAAGTCCGTTGCCGCTGTAATACTTGTCTATGGCTTCTTTATAATCACGGCAGTTTTTTCGCATTAAGTCTTCGTCAAGCACATACAGAGGAGTGCCGTATTCTTTTGCAAGCTCCACTGTGTCGTGAGTTCCAATGGTTAAGTGATTGTTTTCATTTATTGATAAATTATCTGAGTTAAACATGTATTTTCGTCCTTTTATGCGTAAGTTTTTATTATTTCTTCTGCGATTTCTTTTTTTGAAACACATCTGTCCATAGCTTGTTTTTCTATATAACGGTGTGCATCCGTTTCAGTCATTTTCAGTTCGGTAATAAGTAACCACTTTGCTCTGTTTACTATACGGATTTCCTGCATTTTTTCTTCAAGTGACAGAGTTTTCTTTTCAAGCTTTTTCAATCGTTCTCTCGTGGTAGCCATCCAGTCAAGAGCAGTGCTGACAATTGGCTTGGATGTTGGCTTTGACAAAAGATATACGCCGTGAGAAGATACTTTGTCATAAAAAGAATGATAAAGCTCGCTTCTGACCATAATCATAACAACAGATTTTTTGCTGTTGCAAACATCAATGGAAAATCGTATACCGTCCTCGTCAGGAAGAGGAGAGTTTATAATTATAAAATCAAATTCCCGTTCTATCAATGCACGCTTTGCAGCACTGATACTCGCTGCAAAATGCACGGGATGGTATCTGTAATCGGGTAACAATTCTGAAACGGAGGTGTTGAATTTTTCAGCAGCAGATATAAATAGTACGCTGTATACTTGCTCTTTAAAATCCATTTAAATTACCTCCTTCACTAAAATTTCATGTTACTTGCAGTAGATGTTAATAATTGATTCCGGCAGATGCTTTTTTATAAACTCGCTTTTTTGTGCCAGTACCTTTGCTTCTTCTAAGGTATCGGGAAGCTCCTTGTACTGTCTTGCGGTTGTTTTATCTGCTTTAAAGAAGTTTATTTCGGCAGCAGGTGGCAGGTCAAGTTTGTTTTCAATTCCGTATAGACCTGCATAAATAAGCAGTGCATATGCCAGGTAAGGATTAGTTGTCGGATCTGGTGAACGAAGCTCTGCACGTCTGTATTCACCGCTTGCTGCAGGAATACGGATTAGCTGCGAACGGTTTTCGCCCGACCACGAAATATATTTTGGAGCTTTGGATTGACCAAATCTCAAATAAGACTCTTTCACCGGATTTAAAAATACCGTAAGCTCCTGAATATACTCCATTATTCCGGCAAGCATCTGTGGCAACAAGATATGATTATTATCATTTTTAACTGACATATTTATGTGCAGTCCATTGCCGGCTTTATCGGCAATAGGTTTTGGAGAAAAGTCAGCATACAGTCCGTTTCTTCGTGCTATGGTTTTAACAATTACCTGAAAAGCCATAGCATCATCGGCAGCAGTCAGAGGATCGGAATAACGGAAATCAATTTCATTTTGGCCGGGTCCCTCCTCGTGATGTGAACTTTCCGGATGAATGCCCATCATTTTCATACCAAGACAGATTTCGCGGCGAATGTTTTCGCATCTGTCCTCCGGTACCATATCCATATAGCTTGCGTTGTCATATGGTTCCTTGGTTGGATTACCTTTTTCATCAAGCTTAAAAAGATAAAATTCAAGCTCTGAACCGAAGGAAAACTCAACACCTGATTTATTTGCATCTGCAATAGCTTTTTTTAATATGTTTCGAGTGTCATATTCGCAAATTTCTCCGTTTGGTTTTGTAATGGTACAGAACATACGGATAGCACGACCATTTTCAGGACGCCACGGAATTTGTGCAAGTGTTTCGGGGTCTGGGCGCAAGAATAAATCCGAGTGCGCTTCATCACCGAATCCGCCGACGGAAGAAGCATCAAAAGCGATTCCATATTCAAAAGCACGAGAAAGCTCGCCGGGCATTATGGATATACTTTTTTGTCTGCCGTAGACATCGCAAAAGACAAGGCGTATAAAATTTATATCCTCCTCATTAACATATTGAATAACTTCTTGTGCTGAATACTTCATAACTCAACATTCCTTTCCTAATTCGCAACATACATCTGCTTATATGGATTTTTACTGTCAGGTGTAATGAGCGTAAAATCAGAATTTAAAATTTCACTTTCGTCATATCCGAAATATTTGCAGAATTCTTTTATATATTCTTTGATATCCTGCAAATCCTCATCGGTAGCACATCGTGCGTGAACCTGGCTTGGGAACCTGATTCCGGTGCAGGAGGAGCGGAGAAACATTTTGCCGCCGTGCATTCCTGTTCCGGGAAAGTTGCTGACAATAGGTTTTTCATCATCGGTAAGACCGAGAACGATTATTGTGCCGCCTGCCTGATACTCGCCTAAAAAGCTTCCTGCTTTGCCGCCGATAACGAGTGCCGGTTGTTTTTCTTTATAAGCCTTCATATGAATTCCTGCACGGTATCCTGCGTTGCCTTTTACAAATATTTTTCCGCCACGCATTGCGTAGCCTGCGGCATCACCGATATTTCCGTGAACTATGATTTCACCGTCATTCATTGTATCACCGACTGCATCTTGTGCATTACCCATAACTTCAATGGTTGCACCGTTAAGATATGCACCGAGTGCATTTCCGGGGATGCCGTTTATGGTAATCTTTTTGTCTGACAATCCGGATGCAATGAATCGCTGACCGAGGCATGAAGAAATTTCGCACTCAGCTCCTGCTGATCGTAAAGCTTCATTTAAATTCTTAAAATCGACATTTTTTGCATTTATATTCATATTATATCACACCTCCGAGTTTTTTTCTACGGATTTCAGGAAAAAAAATCGCAAGTGACGGATTTTTTTTGAGCATATCCATATTTATTGTGTCAAGTGACGTCTTTTCTCTTACAAGTGAAGTATATATTCCGGCACGATTTACATCACCGATAATAATATATCCGGTAAGAACTCCGTCCTTCATATACAGTCTCTTTATGCTGTTTTCGCCCTTTTCTTCATAAACGCTTCCGCCTTCTTTTTCTGTATAATAGCTTCCTGCTGTCATTGCGTGAAGTCCGAAGAAGCCGATAGAGTTCATTGGAATTGCATTGTAAAACAGCGAGCTGCCGCCTGCCATATTAGCACCGGCACAAAAGCCTTGCATATAAGCGTTGGGAAGGATAGCAAGAACCCTTTTCTGTCCAAGGGTAATATCGTTACCTTCGCTGCAATCGCCTGCGGCATAAATATCGACTATGTTAGTCTGCATCTTGTCGTTAATAATGATACCACGGTTTACATCGCCGCCTGCATCTTTAAAAATGTTTGTATTGGCTCTTACACCGACTGCAAGAACGAGAACATCAAAATCTACCGATGCACCGCTTTTCATTTTAGCTGTATTTATGTCAAAGCTTTCAGCTGTATCATCAAGCATAAATTTTATTCCATGCTCTTCCAGATGCTTTTGCATGATAGCTGCACATTCGTCATCCAAAATACTTGAAAGTATTCTGTCAGATAAATCACATACAGTTATTTTTGCAACCTTTTCCAAAATACCTTCTGCGCATTTAAGTCCTATAAGACCGGCACCTATAATCAGCACCTTTGACTCTTTTGTGATTGCTTTTTCAAGTGCGAGTGTATCGTCTATTGTCATAAACGAAAATTTATTTTGCACTGTTTCAAGTCCTGCAAAGGACGGAATGAACGGGGAGGAACCTGATGCAATACATAAAGAATCATATTTTATATTCGTAGCATCATCCAAGGTTACACTTTTGCCGTCTTTATCAATCTTTACAGCTTGCTTTCCATAAATGACATCACATTTATTTTTTTCATAAAAGTCTGCATCTCTGTAGCTCATTTTATCAAGTGTTGTTTTATTTTCAAGATAGTATGAAATAAGAGGTCTGCAATAAACAGGATGGTTTTCAGCAGATATTACTGTGATTTTTGTATCTTTATCAACGCTTCTGATGCCTTCAATACAGCCTGCGGCAGCAACACCGTTACCGATTATTACATAGCTTTTCATTCTGTCTCACCTCTTTCTTCGTACACAAGTGCTCTGTTGGGGCAGCCTGCAACACAAGCGGGAGAGCCGCAAGAGTTTTCAAGACAAAGCTCACACTTTTGTACTGCACCTTTTTCTCCTTGCATCAGTGCACCGTAAGGACATACCAAAATACAGGTAAGGCAGCCTATACATTTATCTTTGTTAATTTTAATTACACCGTCTTTTTTTGAAAGTGCACCCGAAATACAGCTCTTTACACAGAGAGGATCTTCACAATGTCTGCATGAAACCGCATAAGTGATTTTGCCGCTGTCCTCAACACATAGTCTTGGAAATATAGATTTATCTTTCAAGGCTTTTACCATATCGCTTTGCCCGGAATTGGCAAA
>JAFWWX010000338.1 GCA_017517985.1 Clostridia bacterium
ACGGCAAAGCCAACGGCAGAAAAAATTAACAGAGAAATAAAAATATGCGATTGGCTGACAGAATTTGAGGGAAAGATTCTTCTGGAAAAAGAGAAAAGAATACCCTGGAATATGTTGCCTTCAATATGGCAGAAGGAAACTTCGGTGTTTAATATCAACACATGGAAAGAAAGTGGGATATATTCATCGGTAGATATGCCGGAAAAATATGAATATGTAATACATAATCTTGATAAGCTTCTGGAAAGCCACGGCGCAAGAAGAGAGAATATAATCTATAAAGGAGAAAACAACAACGATACAATTGCACTATTTTGCCACTTTGGGCTGGGCATGGTGATTGCATCTCATCTGACGGGGATTTCACCTGTTCTGTTGTGGCAGACTATGTTTCTTCCTACATCTTCTGTTACTGAGTTTATAACGGAAGAAAGAGTTAAGGGCGAGCTTGTTTTCAAATGTAAGCAAATGGGGGATACATCTCATTTGTACATAAAAAATGAGCCCGTTTCAAACTCCGGACTATACAGTGAATTTTTTGGCGGAGAGGGTGCAGGGGCACAGGTGTAATATAGTTTAAAACCGATTTCGGTATTTACTTAATTGTAATATTACAGCTCAGCAGACATATTCTTTTTTAAATAAATATTATTTTTATCAGAAAGGAAATTTGAATGAAAAAAGGAAATGTATGGGCGCTTCTCCCGATAGGGGTGTTCCTTGTACTGTATCTTGGACTTGGAATTACTTTCGAGTATGTTCTTAAGATTCCTATGGGATTTTACAATATTCCGATAGTGGTAACATTTCTTGTCGCATTGCTTGTAGCGTGCCTTCAGAACAGACGCGTAAGTTTCAACGATAAGATTTCTCTTATGGGAAGGGGCGTCGGTGACCCAAATATCATTACAATGATACTTATATTCCTTGAAGCAGGAATGTTTGTAGGTGTTGTAGGACGCGAAAGTGCTGAGAGCGTTGCGTACTTTATGCTCTCAATAATACCAACACAGTATGCTGTTGTAGTCCTTTTTGTTGTAGCCTGCTTTGTATCCCTTGCAATGGGGACATCGGTAGGTACAATTACACTTCTTGCTCCGATTGCTGTGGCAGTTTCAAACGTATCAGGATTCAACCTTGCTCTTTGTGTTGCCTCGGTTATCGGAGGAGCGATGTTTGGAGATAATCTATCCTTTATATCTGATACAACAATTGCAGCTTGTAATGGTCAGGGGTGTCAGATGAAGGATAAGTTCCGTGAAAACTTCAAAATTGCCCTCCCTGCAGCAATAGTTACCGTTATTATAATTCTTGTTATGTCTTTCAACAGTGAAATCAACGGTGTTATTGAACATACATACAGTCTTCTTAAGATTGTTCCGTATATCCTTGTGCTTGTGGGAGGAATAATCGGTATAAATGTTTTTGTGGTGCTTCTTATCGGCATCATTTCGGGCTCTGTAATTATGCTTGCAACAGGTTCTGTTAAGGCAACCGAACTTCTTGGGAATATGGGAGACGGTATGTCGGAAATGTATACCACAGCGATGGTTGCAATACTTGTTTCCGCAATCTGTGCTCTTATCCGTGAATATGGTGGATTTGATGCACTGCTCAACGGCATACGCAAGGTGTTCAAGGGAAAAAAGGGCGGACAGCTCGGTATGGGAATACTTGTTGGGGCACTTGATATTGCAACAGCAAATAATACTGTAGCAATAGTAATGGCAAACCCGATAGCAAAGGAAATTGCGAATGAGTACGGAATTTCTCCGAAGAAATCGGCATCACTGCTTGATACATTTTCCTGCTTCTTCCAGGGAATACTGCCTTACGGTGCACAGATGCTTGTGGCAATATCCGCAGTCAACGAGCTTGGCAAGGAGATTTCCGCCTTTGAAATAATTCCGTTGCTGTTTTACCCATATCTGCTTCTTATAAGCTCGCTTATATTTATATTTTTAATTCCTGAAAAGAAGAAGGTAAGATAAATAATAATGGTTATAATAAGTGCCGATGAAGGTGCTGAAATAATATAATAATTATAAAAGGAGACAAACTTATGAAAACAGTAGCAGACATTCTCGCTATTATTAAGGAAAACGACATTAAGATGGTAGATTTTAAGATGGTGGACATCAACGGTCAGTACCGCCATGTTACTATTCCTGCAAAGAACTTTTCCGAAAAGACAATGAAGAACGGTATCGGCTTTGACGCTTCAAACTATGGCTATGCTGTGGTTGAAAAGAGCGATATGGTATTTATTCCTGACCCGGACACAGCAGTTATAGACCCTTTCTGCGAAATTCCCACACTTTCTATGACCGGTAATGCTATGATTATCGACAATCCCGAAAACAGACCTCTTGCTCAGTATCCGAGAAACATTGTACTTGCAGCAGAAAAGTATCTTAAGGACAGCGGTATTGCTGATACAATGCTTATTCTCCCCGAATTTGAATTTTATCTTTTTGATAATGTGGGTTGGGAAGTAAAGCCCGACTCTGTGGGATTCTCACTTGATGCACTTCAGGCTCACTGGAACAGTGCAACAGAGGGTCTTGGAAACATTGTTGCAAAACAGAAGAACTACCATATCGCAAAGCCATTTGATGTTTCATACGAGGCAAGAAGCGAAATGTGTATGCTTATTGATGACGCAGGAATCGCTCTTAACTATCATCACCCGGAAGTAGGAGCAGGCGGACAGTTTGAAATCGAGCCTGAACTCGGACAGATGTCAAAGATGGCAGATGCGACAATGATGATTAAGTACATCATTCATAATACTGCAAGAAAGTACGGAATGTCGGCAACATTTATGCCCAAGCCCATTATGGGAGAAGCCGGCAACGGTATGCACGTTCATATGCTTCTTCTTAAAGATGGTCAGCCTGTATTCTCGGATGACAACGGATATTCAAATCTTTCAAAGGAAGCTCACTACTTTATGGGCGGACTTCTTAAGCATATCGCATCTCTCTGTGCTCTTACAAACCCCAGCACAAACTCCTTCAAGCGTCTTGTTCCGGGCTTTGAAGCTCCTGTAACTGTAGGTTATGCTACCTCCAACAGAAGTGCGGTAATCAGAATCCCTGCATACGCAAAGGCACCGGAACTTAGAAGATTCGAGCTTCGTAACCCCGATGCTACCTGCAACCCCTATTTCTGCTATGCGGCAATCCTTATGGCAGGTATCGACGGCATCAAGAATAAAATTGATCCCCACGAAAACGGATGGGGTCCTTACGATATGAACCTGTTCCACCTTCCCGAAGAGGAAAAGGCAAAGCTCAAGCATCTTCCGACATCTCTTGGTGAAGCACTTGATGCTCTTGAAAAGGATCACGACTACTTAACCGCAGGAGGCGTATTCCCGGAAGAACTTATCAAGAACTTTATTGCAACAAAGCGTAAGGAAGTATCAGAACTTGCGGCTATTCCTCATCCTGCTGAATTTGATAAGTATTATAATCTCTGATAACTTAAAAGACTGCTCTTTTTTCGGGGCAGTCTTTGTTAATTATTTTTACAAAATACAGATACTTTTATTGATTTTAGCGTAAATATACAGAAAATTAAATCTTTTTTAATGTATCTTTATATAAATGTGGTATAATATCATTACTAACAGAGATAATATTATAAATATACGGAGGATACTGTTATGAAAAACGTGTTTACATTTATCGGAGCGATTACTGTTGCAATTGGTGTTGTTGCTGCGGCTGCAATTGTTGTAAAGAAATATGCTGACAAGATGGCTGAAAAGAAGAGAGCGGAAGATGAAGATTTCTTTGAATGTGACGGCAACTGCTGTTGCGACCTTGGCTTTGATGATGAAGAAAATATAAACTGGGAAGACATCCCTGTTGAAGAAGACGAAGAAGATATCATAGCTGAAAGTATCAAGGAGCTTGATGACCTTGATATTGACGGCGGGGAAGACAAGTAATTTATAAAAAACAATAATGGCTGACTGGATGTGTGTCCGGTCAGCCTATTTTTTACACAAATTGATAAAGTATAATGGGAATAAACATTGCAGGCAACATATTCATTATCTTTATTTTAGTAATACCTAAAAGATTCATACCTATGCCTATGATGAGTATTGAGCCTGCACAAGTCATTTCGTTAATGAGAATTTCGTTCCCCAAAAGCGGTGCAACAACCCCGGCAAGAAGTACAATTGCGCCCTGAAATACAAATACAAACAGAGAGGAGAGCATAACCCCAAAGCCAAGGGTGGATGCAAACACGCAGGAGGAAACAAGGTCAAGAAGCGATTTTGTATAAAGCATTGTATTATCACCTCGAAGTCCTGCACGTAGAGAGCCTACTATTGTCATTGCTCCAACGCAGAAAACGAGTGAGCTTGTAACAAAGCCCTGTGCTATGCTCGGACTGTTAGTATCTTTTTTGGTAAACTTCTTTTCAATGCGGTTTCCAAATGCCGAAAGTCCATCGTCAAGGCGAAGGAGAGTCCCGATAAGTGTTCCAATTACAACTGATAAAATCATAATGAGAGGGTTCTGTCCTTTCATAGCCCCCTGAATTCCTATGAAAAGGGTACAAAGTCCAAGTGCCTGCATAAGCATATCAGCGAGAGATTTGGGGATTGCCTTTTTGAATAGCAGTCCTATTAGACTTCCGAGTATAACCGTTCCCGTGTTTGCAAAAACTCCACTCATATTGGAAAGTATCTGTGTAATGTTCATTTATATTCCTCTTATTTTAATTTTGCTTTAAATTATACATCGGTATTTTGTTAAAGTCAATACACACAAGGTAAATTATTGAGACAGATTTTGATGCAAATAATTTGAGCTTCAAATAATGCCGATTACCGTACCTGGGTAATATTTAGAAAGGATTGAGTAAAAACTTTCGCCGTTTTTTGCCATAGCAACAGCTCCAAGCTGGCTCATTCCAACACCGTGTCCGTAGCCCTTTGTGATAAAGGTTACAGAGTCATCACCAAAGCTTATCTCAAAATCTGCGCTTTTAAGTCCAAGAATACTTCTGAGTTTTGTTCCTGAAATTTTTGTTCCGGCAATGTTGATACTTTTAACTCTGCCGGATTCAGTAAGCTCTTTGCCACTTATCCAAAGATGAAAGGGGCTGTCCTTGTATGTTTCAAGTCCTTCTATGCCGGCATTAGAAAATTTATTCAGCAGTTCCTGGCGTGTGAATGTTATCTCGTTTATAACCTGGTCCTTAAGCTCTCCATCTATTATTTCCGATGTTTCCACACTTACAAGATACGCAAGGTCACCGCCCCATACCTCTTTGCTTGATGCGGTTGAATCTCCGCTTGAAGCGTGAAAAACAGCAACAATCGGCATATTGTCGTAAAGAAGAATAAGTCCTTTTGTTGCATTTGCAGCGTTTTGGGCGTTTTCAAAAATAGCAGTTCCTTTTTCACCGTATTTTTTTTCAAATTCGGATATATCAGCAAATGCCTGACAGTGACCTGAATCGGTACAGATGTCCGC
>JAFWWX010000339.1 GCA_017517985.1 Clostridia bacterium
AAGCTTGTCGCTATATTTTCCGGAAGTCTGTTCCATACTAAAAATCCGAAAAACATCGGCAATAATGTAATTATAGAGGAAATAATTATCTTATATTTATTTTGTTTTATCATATAACCACCTTATTCAACCTTCATCATCCTGTATCCGACCCCTATGTGTGTCTGGATATACTGCGGAGAGTCAGGAAGCTTTTCAATCTTTTTTCTTAGTGTTGTCATAAATACACGAAGAGAACCTATATCCGTTTCCCATGCGCTGCCCCAAATTTTCTCTGCAATAAATTTATGTGTAAGCACCTTTCCTACATTTTGTGACAACACACAAAGCAGCTTATATTCTGTCGGTGTTAGGTGCATTTCCTCATCATCAAGGTATGCACAGCCTGCAGCATAGTCAACTTTAAGTTTTCCGTTTGTAAACATTGACTCTGATGCCGCCGCTTGGTTTTGATAGCTTAATCTTCTTTGTGTAACTCTGAGCCTTGCAAGGAGTTCTTCAACAGAGAACGGTTTTGTCAAATAATCGTCAGCGCCACAGTCTAATGCCTCTATTTTGTCTGTGTCCTCACTTCTTGCGCTGATAACGATAATCGGCATATTAGACCATGAACGGATTTTCTTTATAACATCAATTCCGTCTATATCAGGAAGCCCCAAATCGAGCAAAACAACATCGGGATTGTGCGAGGATGCCTGCATAATAGCGTCATTTCCGTCTTTTGCAGTCAAAAACTTATATTCGTGAGTTTTAAGTGTTGTTGAGATTAGATTTCGTATAGGCTTATCATCCTCAACAACCAAAACCGTCATTGCCTTATTCATTTATATCAACCTCCTTTACGGGCAGGGTAAATGTAAACACAGCACCATGCGGATTGTTGTCCGATACAGTAATTTCTCCGCCGTGTGCCGATATGATTGTTTTGCAAAGAGCAAGTCCTAAGCCAAGACTTCTTCTGCTGTCGGCAATTTTGTTTGCTCCTGTATAGAACATATCAAACACCTTGTCTTTAATATCATCTGTAATGCCGTTACCGTTATCGGCAATACTCACTGAAAGCATTTTATCCTTTTTCTGTGTACTTATCGTGATCTCTGAGCCTTTCGGTGTATATTTAATTGCATTGTCAACAATGTTTATTATTACCTGAACAATAAGCCTTGCATCCACATCTACAAGCAATATATCATCACTTTCGCATACCGTTATTTTATGTTCGACACTACGTTTGTTGATGTGATTTAACGCTTCTGATATTATTTCATCAATAAGCTCTGCAGATTTATTTAATTTCATATTGCCGTCTTCAAGTCTCGTAACGGATAACAGGTTTTCAACAAGGTTTGTAAGCCACACAGAGTCGTTATAAATATCTGTGTAAATCTGATGTTTTGTATCTGCATCAAAGCCATCACCATTGGACAACAAATTATCTGCATTGCCAGATATAGAGGTAAGCGGTGTTCTTAAATCGTGAGATATTGCACGAAGTAAGTTAGCTCTCATTTTCTCATTTTTAGCAAGCAGTTCAGATTCTTCTTTTTCACGGGCAATTTTCTTGTTTTCAAGAGAAATTGCACATTCTCCCAAAATAGAAAGTAAGATGCTGCTTTCAAAAGAGTCAATTGCCTTTTCGTTTATATGAATACCTACTACACCGTAAATTTTGTCATTTACACGAATTGCATAATACAGAAATTCCGCCTTTGAAAATATATCTGTTGTTGCTCCCGCCTGATGGTTGTTTTCTAATACCCACTGTGCAACTTCTTTCTCGTCAATAATAATGTCTTTTATTTCATCTTCATCACCGTCAGACAAGAATATATTTGCTTCACCTATATCGTTATTAACTACAGGATATATCATAATATCTCGCTTTAGCAGCTTCATTAACTGATGTGCGGCTATAGCGATAATATCGCTTTCGCTGTCTGCACGCTGTAGAAGTTGGTTTGTATCAAAAAGAATTTTGGTACGGTATGCTGATTGTGCTGACTTCTTTGCG
>JAFWWX010000340.1 GCA_017517985.1 Clostridia bacterium
CAAATTATATGCCAATCTCAATCTCGGATACATCATATTAAGCCAATTTGTATGGTATCTACCCATAGTTTCAGCATTTGATTTTGTAGTCTGCTGAGTAACTTCCTTGTAACGAGCCATAGGATCGGCGAAGTCATCCTCATAAACAAAGTCATTTCCGGTATTGTAAGGAGGATCTATGTAAATCATTTTGATTTTGTTGTAGTATGCGGTCTGAAGGAGCTTTAATACTTCAAGATTATCGCCCTCGATATAAAGGTTCTTTGTTTCATCGAAATTAACACTTTCAGCCTTGCAAGGGCGAAGTGTTCCCGTTGAACGCTTTTGAGCAAGCTTTAATGCTTCAATTTTGCCTTTCCACTCAAACTTATACTTTTCAAAGTCATTATCTATGTATTCTCCGCAAAGAGAGAGGAGCTTGTCTATATCAAGCTTGCCTTCCGCAAAGCATTGTGGGAATACGGCTTTTAACTTTTCCATTTCTGTCTGTTCGATATTCATTGACATTCCATCCATTTTATTTAATTCCATAATTCTCTGTCCTCTCTGATTAGATTTTTACAATCCAGTGGCCGTTCTTATCAGCACCAACTCTGTCGATCACATTTTTTTCTTTTAATGCTTTAATGTTTCTTTCGATTGTTCTTGGTTCAACCTCTGCGTATTTTGCCATTTCCTCAATTGTGCTATTTGGGTTGTTCTTTAAAAGTTCAACAATCTTTCTTTGCGTTTTATTTAATTTTACACCGACATTTACACCGACATTTTTGTCATTTACACCGACATTTTCATCTTCTTTTTCTTCAAAAATATTCTTAATGTGTAAATAACGATTTTTCAGTTTGTTAGATTCATTCAAAAGTAAGTTCCTGATAAATTTTTCAAGATACACTGTTGTTTCATGAACATTTTCTTTCAGGTTGTTGTAATTTGCTCTCACAAGTGCGTTTCTGAAATACCATGCATTCTCTGCAAATATATCGTTTGTGGCATCATATCCTAACGAGCGCAGATATTTAATAAAGAAAACGGCTGTTGTTCTTGTGTTACCTTCACCGAATATATGAATCTGCCAAAGTCTTGATACGAAAAACGCAAGGTGTTCTATAATCTCGTCTGTTGAAAGCCCTTTATAGCTGAACTTCTTTTCCTGTTCAAAATCATATTCAAGAGTCTGTCGAAGTTCTGCAGCATTTCCATAGAGAACTGTAGCACCGTCAAGCACCCATTCTTTTTTGGTTATGTTATAATCACGAATTTTTCCTGCATGCTTATAAATGCCTGAAAATAATTTTTTGTGAATTCCAATGTATTCACTCGGTGAAAAGGTAAAGGCTTTTTCTGAAAGAATAGCAGCAATGCGAACGGAGACTTTATCAGCTTCTTCTGTTCTGTCATCATCTTCTTTTTTCGAAATCGTTTCATAATAGCTGTTAATTCTTTTTTCTGCATCCTCCATTGAAATATAACCTTCAATGTTTTCAATAGCAGTCTTAACAAGATGCTCTGACGGTTCAAGTCCGTCAACTGCCTGAAGCCCGATTGCAGTGCTCCAAGCATAGCCTTTATCCCTTTTATTTGGTTCTGATTGTTTTATATACTCTTTAAAAGGATCTTGATACATAAATCTTAACTCCTTCCTGTTATTTCTAATTCAAAATGCCGCATAAGCCTTGCATTTATCTGTTCTCGTTCTAAAAACTTTTTAATATCTTCTTCGCAGGCAAGGTCAATTCGCATTGCATCAAAGTAAATGCTTTCTTCTTTTTGCATTAAATTGTTCTTTGCTTCACCAAGTTTGCGAGAGAGAGTAAGTCTTGCCATTCTGTCACTTGATTCTGCTTCAAGCTGCTTTTCAACATCTG
>JAFWWX010000064.1 GCA_017517985.1 Clostridia bacterium
AACCGTTTCCGTTGTATTTGCACGAGGTGACAGTATGGCAGATAAGATTGAATCCGGGGATGCTTTAATTGTTGATGAATCTAAAACTTATATAAATAGTGGTAAAGTTTATGCCTTTGTTTATGATTCTGAATTATTTTGTAAACAATTAAAGAAAACAGCTGACGGCATAACAGCGATTTCATTCAATAAAGATTATAAACCATTTGAAATAGATAAAACAAAACAATTTGCAGTTGTTGGACAAGTTATAAGTGCAATGAAAAGGATATAACCGCACCATTTATTTATGCTAAAATAAGCACAGAATGATGGAAGTGAAAACAAAGTTTCAATCAAAATATTCTGCAATTGTTGAGGCTAATCGTCTTGAAAGTCTTGCTGACGATAAAAACTTCCTGCCGGTTTATGCATCTTCTAATGCTAAAATTTATCCGTATCAGATTATGGCGGCACGATTTGCTCTGCGTTCCGATTATTTGCAAGGGTGTATTTTATGTGACGAAGCATCTTTAGGTAAAACCTATGAGGCACTTTTGGTTGCTTGTCAAAAATGGTACGAGGGAAAACCTAATATTCTTGTGATTTTACCTCCGAACCTCGTTCCTCAATGGAGACGAAAATTAGAAAAAGATTTCCCGACCGTTCCGTTCGTGTTTTGGAATAATTCAAATACTCTACCCGATGAAGTCGGAATTATTATTACAACATACGACATCGCAACAAGACACGCACTTGCAGTTAAAGAGAGGGAATGGGATCTTGTAATTTTTGACGAAGCAGATGTTTTATCAAAGCCGGAAAACAAAATGGTGCAGACTCTAAAAGATGCAGTCGGCAATGCTTACAAATTACTCCTGACTCCGACTCCTATCACGATGAGTATTATGGATATTTATTGGCTTATTCATTTTATTGACGAAAGTGTTTTGCCTGATGCTGATTGGTTTTATAAACGATATTTCAGACAACCTGAAAGATACAAAGAACTTACAGAGTGGGTTTCGCAGTTTTGTTTCAGGACTTTAAAAGTTCAAACAACGGATTATGTGAATTTCACACGCAGAATACCGATTACAGTTGATTATGAGTTATCAAAGGAAGAAAAACTTATTTATAAATTAGTTTCTGCTTATATTTTGTCTGATGACAAAGCGGCATACCCTGAAATGGACAGTTACAATTTGAATCTATTATTTTTCAAATCGCTTTCATCTTCGCCAAGAGCATTTTCAAACATTCTTGACGGTGCTATAAAAAGGACTTACGGACACGAAAAAGCCGTATTGGAAGAGATACAAAAACTCACCGATGATATCCATATAAATTCAAAGACAGCAGAACTTTTGAAAATATTAAAAACGACTTTCAATCACTTAAAATCAATGAAAGTAAAACAAAAGGCAATAATTTATGTCGAACACAGTCTGACATTTGATTATTTATACAAGATATTTTTAGGTCAGGGTTATAACACTATAAAATACAAAGACAACGATTCAATAGAGCAATTCCGATTTGATGATGAAATTCAAATCCTGATAGCAAATGACGAAGCATCAAAGGGCATAGATTTAGAGTTCTGTCCTGTTGTTGTGAATTACGACTTGCCGTATGATTCGGTCAAGATTGAACAGAGAATTTGCAGGTGTCATCGTCAGGGACAAAACTCCGATGTTTTGGTAATAAATATGTTGAGTAAAGAAAATTTTGCCGATGTTCGTATCTTGGAACTCATCAATAAAAGGACTTTGCAGTTCAACGGAATATTCGGAATGAGTGATGATATTGTCGGGAATTTTGATACAAAAATAAAAGAGGTGTTGCAAAACTTCAGAAGTTCAACAGAGGTTCAAGAGGCATTCAAAACTAATCTTGCAGTACATAAGGAAACAAACGAAGAGATAACTCAACGTGCTGAAGATATCCTGTTCACAACTTTTACAAAATCAATAGCTGACAAAGTTTCGATTAATCCAAAATATATGGAAGATAAAATTGATGAGATAAATAAAGATTTGTGGGAGGTTGTAAAATATTATTTCCTTAATATAAAAGAGGGTTGGTACGAAATTGATGACGAGAATAAAACCTTAAAACTTATCGAGGGATATAACAGACCATATTTATTTTCATACAAAGATGACAGATTTTTAAAGGATTATAAAGGCTATCAGCAGTACGGAATGAATAAAGATTTTTCTCCGGCACGAGGCAGAATCGCATTAACCTCTGTATTTTCAAAAGGTATATTAAAAGAGATGGATATGGCTTGTCCACAGGAAGCAAAGATTTATGTAAATTCAGATATTGAGCCTGTTGAAATCGGTTATTATAATGTCGGGATCACTTCAAAAGATAATACTTCTCACAAGCATATTTTAATCGGGCAGACAAAAGACGGAAGAACATTATCTGATAGTGAGTGCCGAGAACTTTTAAATCTTCCTGTTGTAAAAATAGAAGAACGCAACGGCTTTGATACAATCCGAATGGGGAGTTTACTTGAGCCGTTTGAGTTTAATTTGAATGATAAAATATCAAAGGATGAGATTTTACAGGAATATTTCAAGAACAAAGAGGGTTCTATTGCTTACGAGGTTGAAAAATTGAGAATGCTTGCAGGACGTAAAAAGTCTGCTCTTGAACTCAATTTGACCGACCTTAAAACCGAAATTGAAACGATGAAAAAGCAATTAAACAGTAAGAATTCTGACCGCTTGGAAGAATTAAAATTAACAAAACAATTAAAGCTGAAACAAAAAGAATTACTAAAAAAAGAAGAGGGATTGTTTTTTGATAAAGCACAAGTAGATGTTGAAACAGATGATGCAATTCAAGAGCTTACAAACGATTATAATTTCAATGTAATAATAGGTGCAAAATTCAAACTTCAAATCGTTAAAGCAGAGTAAAAGTTATCTATTTTCATGGTAATATAATTTCAAAAGGGGTAATAATTATATGGTTGAAGGTATCGAAAAAATAAGCGGACAGAGCATGGATATAGAGTTATCCGAAAAAGAAAAATTAAAATCTGTATTCCCACAATGCTTTAATGACGGCAAACTTGATATTGATAAGTTGCTGAATCTTTGCGGTGAATACATCGACAATGATTTTGAAAAATACAAGTTTGAATGGAAAGGCAAATCAAACTGCTATAAAATTGCATGGAAGCGTTCAACGGGAACACTTCGCCCATGCAAAGATGAGAGTGTTAATTTCGATACAACAAAAAACCTTTATATTGAGGGTGATAATTTAGAAGTCCTCAAACTATTACAAAACGCTTATTTTAGAAAAGTAAAAATGATTTACATCGATCCTCCGTATAACACAGGAAACGACTTTGTTTATGAAGATGATTTTGCTGATCCAATGGCAAAATATAAAGAGATTACCCAACAGACAACAAAATCTAACCCCGAAACAATGGGAAGATTTCACACCAATTGGTTGAATATGATGTACCCACGCTTGAGGTTAGCATCAAATCTTCTTCGTGATGACGGTGTAATTTTTATTTCGATTGATGACCATGAATTATATAATTTAACAAAATTATGCAACGAAGTTTTTGGGGAAGAAAACTTTATCGGATTGTTTACTATTCAAAGTAATCCAAGAGGTTCTCAAAATAGTAAATTTTTGTCTTATGTTCATGAATATATACTAATGTATGCTAAATGTTACGATAGATTAGAGATTAAAGGTCTTGGTAAAGACGAAAGTGCGATTTCTGAATATTCTTTAAAAGATCAAGATGGCAGATTATATAGATTACTTGGATTAAGAAAACGTGGAGGAGCTTGGAGAAAAGAAGATAGACCGAATATGTTCTATCCTGTCTATGTAAATCCTCAGACTCTTAAAGTTTCACTAACTCAAGCCGATGGTTATACTATTGAAGTCATACCTAAACGCCCAACAGGGGAATTAAGCAGATGGACATGGGGAAAAGATAAATTTATTGAAGATATTGATAAAGTTGTTCCCAAAAAAGTTAATAGAGTAGGCGAAGACGAGGCTTGGGATATTTTTAGAAAAGACTATCTTGACAACGATGATGGTGAAATTAAGACAACAAAAGCTAAAACAATATGGATTGAAAAAGAAATTAATTATCAAAATGCTAAAAATGAAATAAAAGATTTATTTGGAAATTCAGAAGTTTTTGACTACCCAAAACCTACATATATAGTAAATAAATTGGCATCTATGGTAAGCATGGATGATTCAGATATTGTTATGGACTTCTTCTCAGGTTCTGCGTCATCTGCTGATGCCGTTATGCAGTTAAATCAACAAGATGGAATTCAAAGAAAATTTATTATGGTTCAATTACCCGTTCAATTAGATGAAAATTCGCAGGGTGCTAAAGAAGGTTATAATACTATTTGTGAAATAGGTATGGAACGCATAAGACGTGCCGGCAAAAAATTAACCGAAAATTCAACTAATCAATTATCGTTAGAAGAAAAACAACCGCTTGATATTGGATTCAGGGTGTTCAAACTTGATACTTCAAATCTTGCGAAATGGGATTCCACACCGACTGAAGATGAAGAAGAATTAAAAACAAGATTTTTGGGTATGGCTGATACGGTTAAGGTCGGCAGAACACCTGAAGACTTGGTTTATGAGGTTATGCTTAAACTCGGTATTCCTTTAGATTACAAAGTGATTCCGATAAAAATTAACGATAAAGAAGCTTTTGCTATCGGTGAAGATTGTCTTGTTTTGGTTTGCACAGACAAAGGCGAAAGCGGAATTTCAGGGGATGATATTCGTTTGATGTGCGATGAATACACTCCTGCCAAAATCGTAACTTCAGAGGAAGCATTTGCAGATGATTCTGCTTTATCAAATGCATACTATATCCTCAAAGACAAAGATATTGAAATGGAAATATTATAGAAAATGTCAATTCAATTAAAAGAAGAAAAATTGAAAGATTTTTTTGATGAAGGTGGTGTCGGAACAAGACAGTATTCATTTTTGAATTGGCGTTTTTCTCCGCACGATTCTATTGAAGTGCAATTTTGCAATTTAGCAGAGGGGTATTTTGAAGTTGCAAATAATTTAATTGAGCAATGTCTTGATAATAATAACGACCGTAAAGCAGATATATGGATATTTCCTATTCTTTTTAATATCGTACACGCTGTTGAGTTATACTTAAAAGCCATCAACTCGATGTATCCGATATATTTTAAATTAAAAGGCTTTGTATTAGAAGAGCTTCCCGATAGTAAAATCGAAGGAGACCACGACATAAAACAAATGTGTCAAACGGCAATAAGCAAAGTAAGAAACGATTCTGACAGAGATCCTGATTTATATAAGGCATTAAAAGAAGTCTTGCAGTTTATAAATATTATTTATAAATACTCTGATGATGTGGCTTTTACAAGATATCCTCTGCCAAAAGATGCAAAGTCTGATTTAAATAAAGAATATTTTTATGTTTCACACCAAAATGTAACCATAAATATGGTTGAACTTCATAAATGGGTTAAAAAGATTTCTAACAATTTATATAACATAACCGGCTTTTTAATCGATATGATTGACGAACTAAACGGTTACAGAAACGAGGTTATAGATGATGTCGTACCTCGTGAATATTACTATGAATAAGGAGTATTTTTTAATAAATGAAGTTAAAATTTAAAAATCAAAAATTCCAAACAGATGCAGTAAATTCAGTTGCAGACTTATTTATCGGACAAGAGAAAGCAAAAATGACATTCTCAATAGATAGTAATGTCGGGAATTTTGATTTGATTATGAGTGAATTCGGGATTGGCAACAAACTTGAAATTTCTCAAGATGACTTAATAAAAAATATGCACACCGTTCAAAAACGTAATCAACTCCCGATTACTCGTGATTATGAAAACCGCCAATATTCAATAGAAATGGAAACAGGAACTGGTAAAACTTATGTTTATACAAAGACAATGCTCGAACTAAACAAACGATTCGGATTTACAAAATTTATTGTTGTCGTTCCCTCTGTTGCTATAAGAGAGGGTGTGTTTAAGTCTTTGCAGGTTACACAAGAGCATTTCTCTAACCTTTATGATGGTGTTCCTTACAGATATTTTATTTATAATTCGTCTAAATTGTCGGATGTAAAACAGTTTGCGACATCTGACCATATAGAAATAATGGTTATAAATATTGATGCGTTCAAAAAAGCTGAAAATATCATCAACCAAGAACAAGATAAACTGAATGGCGAAGCGGCTATAAAATATATTCAGGCAACTAATCCGATTGTAATTATTGATGAACCGCAGTCCGTTGATAATACTCCAAAGGCAAAAGATGCAATTCAATCACTTAATCCGCTTGCAGTTTTTAGATATAGTGCAACGCACAGAGAAAAGATTAACCTTTTGTATCGCTTAACTCCGATTGATGCTTATCAAATGGGACTTGTTAAGCAGATTTGTGTATCGTCAAATTCGGTCGCAAATGATTTCAATAAACCTTATATTATGCTTAAATCCGTATCCAACGAAAACGGATTCTCTGCCAAAATTGAAATTGATGTCCAAAAACAAGATGCCAAAGTCGAGAGACAAACTTTCACCGTAAAGCCGGGAGCGGATTTGTATCAATTATCAGGAAGAGAATTATATGAAGGGTATGTAATTGAGGGAATTGACTGTACCAAAGATTATGAATGTATTGAATTTTCAAACTCTGAAACAGTTAATCTCGGTAAAGCCATCGGTAGTGTTGATGAAAATATAATCAAAAAAGCACAAATTTACAGAACCATTGAAACTCACTTGGAAAAAGAACTCCGCTACCACGATAAAGAAATTAAAGTCCTGTCTTTATTCTTTATTGACAGAGTTGAAAAATACCGCACAGAAACAGGCGAAAAAGGTATTTACGCACAAATGTTTGAAGAGTGCTACGAAGAATTAATCAATAAACCAAAATATCAAGAACTGAAAAAATGGTTTAATACAGATGTTGAAAAAGCACACAACGGCTATTTTTCACAGGATAAAAAAGGTATTTATAAAAATACTAAAGGCGATACTCAAGCAGATGATGACACATACAACACAATTATGCGTGATAAAGAATGGTTATTATCCTTTGAATGTCCGTTAAGATTTATCTTCTCACACTCTGCATTAAAAGAGGGGTGGGATAATCCAAACGTGTTCCAAGTTTGCACTTTGATTGAACAAAAATCAACATTCACTTGCAGGCAAAAAGTCGGTCGTGGTTTAAGGTTATGTGTAAATCAAGACGGTGAGAGAATTGAAGATAGAAATATAAACATTCTGCACGTTATGGCAAATGAAAGTTTCGCTGAATTTGCAAGCACATTACAAAAAGAAATTGAAGATGAAACTGGTGCTAAATTCGGTGTTCTTCAGTTGAGTAATTTAATCGGTTTAACTTGGCAGGAACAAGTTGAAGTTGAACATCAAATGGATGAAACTGATGCGGCAATGGCTTATGGTGCATTGATGGTTGAAGGTGTAATTGATAAAGACGGAAATATTAACCAAGATGCGGATATTGAAAAAGTTGAAATACCAAACATTGCTGAACCATTGCAAAAAGAGATTAAAAAGCAGATAAAAGAAAGTCACTCTGAACCGATTTCGCTTGATAAATTCAAAACGATAAAATGTACAGAGGTTAAAGTTGAACAAAAATCATTCACTCATGAAGAAGCACAGGAACTTTACGAAGATTTAAAAGAAAAGAAAATTATCACTAAAGAAGGCAAAGTCAAAGATACAATGAAGGCTCAACTTGCGGCAGGAATTTTGGATTTGAAAAACAGATATTCAAATGCGGCACAAAGAGCAATTATTCAGGCATTAGAAAAAGCTGACAACAGACCTGTTATTCACGATGCAAACAATGAAGTTACAGTAAGATTAAAACAAAAAGTTTTATTATCGCCTGAATTTAAAGAATTGTGGAATAGAATTAAACAAAAAACCACATACAGAGTTACGATTGATACTGAAACTCTAATAAAAAATTGTATTGCAGAATTGAAAGATATGCCACCGATTCCGAAAGCAAAATTAGTTTCTCAAACAGCAGAAATTAATATCGAACAAGCAGAAGTATCATATACTGAAAAACACATTCGCTCTTCCGAAATATCCGGCACATATCAAGTTTTACCTGATATAATTCGATTAATTTCATCTGAAACATTACTTTCAAGACGAACAGTAATAAAAATCATCAACGGAAGCGGAAGAATAAAAGACTTTATAAATAATCCGCAAGCGTTTTTAGAAAAAGCAATGGAAATTATCACAAGAAATCGTCATAATATGGCAATTGACGGAATTAAATATGTAAAACTTGCAGGGGAAGAATACTACACACAAGAGATATTTGATTCGGATGAACTTATTGCATATATTGATAAAAATGCCGTTAAGGTTGAACACAGCGTTTATGATTATGTTTTATACGATAGTAAAACTGTAGAAAAACCTTTCGCTGAAAAATTAGACGAAGATCCCGATGTAAAAATGTTCTTTAAAATTCCTGATAAATTCAAGATTGAAACACCAATCGGATCATATAATCCTGACTGGGCAGTATTTTTGGAAAAAGACGGAGAACAAAAATTATACTTTATTCTTGAAACAAAAGGTACAACAAGTTTATTTGATTTAAGACCAACAGAGCGATTAAAAATAAATTGCGGAAGAAAACACTTTGAGGCATTAGATGGAGTCGAATTCTCTGAATTGCCTGTTAAAGATTGGACAGAATTTAAGGTTAATCTGTAAGGTATTTGTTTATTTCTTGTTTTATCTCTTCGTAATCGTCATCTGTCAAGAATAAATACGGTCTTGCAGGGATTTCAACAGATTTGTTTTTGCCGGCTTGACCTCCAAGCTGATGAATGGCGGCATATTCTAAATTCGATCCGATAACCGCAGAATCATTATCATAATATGTATTTATTGATGCGGCAAGTTTACCTTCAACTTGTAAAATCTGTCCCGGCCACTTTCTTTTTTTAGTTCTTTGCTTTTTAGTTGATTCTGCCAAATCAAGCCATTTGTCAGGTCTGCCTTCTTCCTTAAAATTCTCTTCGGTTGAATAAGCAAATATGCCGGCAATATTTTTCATTAAAGGGCGCAGGTTCTCAGTCTTTTTGGCAAGAGTAAGAAGTTTTTCGTGGACTTCTTTATTATCAAATTCAATCTCTATCGGTTTGTCGTTCATGAAGTTCCTTAATTGGGTAATTAGCAATCAACAATTCTTTAAAAATCTTTTTGCGATTTTCCACATCAGAGCGGTTGTTAATTCCGTTTAATCTTTCAACTTCTATCATTTCAAAGCCCTTATATAATTCTCGGACTTTAGGAGAATCATCGTATGAAAGTAAAAATCTGCCTTTAATATTGCCCAAAACTTCTCTTAAGCGTTCGTGGTCAAAGTCTTTGGTTGAAGTTACATCATAACCACAGCCTTGAGAATACGGAGGATCGCAATAGAAGAATGCATCTTCAAAATCGTATTGCTTAATAAGAGTTTCAAAGTCACGATTTTCAATCATAACTTTATCAAGTCTTTCGTGTATAGCATCAATCTTATCTAACACATTCTTTTGAGATTTACTTGCTCCGCCGGAAGATTTTTTAACCGTACCAAAAGACGAACCTTTACCTCCAAATGAGCGTGTAATAATAAAGTAGAATTGGACAGCCTTTTGAATATCAGTAATAAACGTTCCATTCAGGAATTGGAAGAACATATCTCTTGATCCAAGCAGATATTTATACTCTTCTTTAAATGCGTTCGGATGGTATTTTACAATACGGAAAAGGTTTACAAGTCTGCCATCAAGATCGTTATAAATCTCTAAGTCAGCCCATCTGTCCTTATAAAATAGAACCCAACCACCGCCACCAAATGGCTCAATATAAGACTTTATATCTTTTGGAATAAGTGGAGCAATAGTCTTGCGCAATAATCTTTTACCACCAACCCAATTAATTAAGCATTTTTTGTCTGTTGTCATTTTAAACTCCTTTTAAATTATTTTTAACTATCATTTAATCGTCTATTAAACCGCTTGCAGGATTGTGCGACCACCCGACATCAGGTGCTACTCTTTTACCAGTCAGAGGATCTGTGTAAACTGTAACCGGCTTATACTCCCCTGACTTTTTAGAAACAAGAGCCAATTCCTCCGATAGTGTGCCGGCAGAAGAACTGACCGTTCGGTTTTTCTTTTGCA
>JAFWWX010000341.1 GCA_017517985.1 Clostridia bacterium
ATCATCGGCGCGGGCTTCTTCCTGCCCAAGGAGGAGCACACCGCTCTGGTTCTGGAGCTGGTGGAGGAAGCCCAGAGCTGGCCGGTTCTGACCGGCCCCCGGGTATTTTTCACCGGCAGCGCTGAACATTTCAAGTCTTTTGAGGATGCTTTCATACTCCGGCTCTGCTTTTACTGCCTCCGTTATAATTCTTGCTTCCTCTGTCCCGAATTTTATCATACCGCACTCCCTTTCTTTTTTGCAAACACGATTTGGCACATCGGAGAATATACCCCCTATGTGCCTTTTTTATTACCGATATTATATATCTTCCATTGTTTTTTGTCAAGAAAAATCTTTCCTTTGAAGATATATCATTTCCTATGCTTGAATAATAAAAACAAGCAAAGATGAAATCCCTTAAAACAGGATTCCCTCTTTAGTTTTTACGGAGCAAAATTCAACGAGCTAAAATCAAAGAGCCTTGCAAGACTACCTTTTTTTTCAAGAGTCAAAACACGACTTTCGCCCTTTACAAGAGAAATGCTCTTTGTACTTATTCCCACCATTTTATTTCCGGAATAATTCGCAAAGGCAAGAAATCTATTGTAAACAGAGTCGAGCCCATTTCTTATTGCGATATTATATGTACCCTTATATTCAACTATGTCGGATTTATAAAGCTTGCCTTCAAGAAGCTCCCTTACAATCGCCTCACAGTTCACCTTGCCGTAGCCGTAGCTAATATCCCTTCCGACAGTGCCAAGGTCGGTTGCAGTCTCCTGAAGAATTTTTTCTACATTTTTCGGTGTAAGAGTAGGATCTACCTGGAGCATACAGGCAACAACACCTGTGACTATCGGGCAGGAAAAAGATGTGCCTGAGTTACCTGTATAGCCTGAAAGATTTGTATTTGAAAGTCCTGTTATATATTTTCCGTTAGCAACAACATCCACATAATCATTTTCCATTGAAGTGTTGCTCAGATTGCCGTACCTGTCAATATTTCCTACCGATATTACACCATCGTAACAAGCGGGATACATAAGGTTGTCCTTTGTCCCTACAGTTGCTGTGCCATATTTAGAACCACTAACATTTCCCGATGCAGCTATTATTATTACGCCCTTATTAATAGCATATTTCACCGCATCTTTAAGCGTCAAGGAGTTGGTTAACGAACCACAACTCATATTTATAATGTCGCAGTTATACTCATCAACCGCCTTATAAATCCCGTTCGCCATCGTGCTTGTGTTTCCAGCTCCGGAATCATTGAAGGCTTTTAATGGAACTATTTTTGAGTTGTACGCCACGCCTCTGTAGGATGTACCGTTTGCAGCAATAAGTCCTGATACCATTGTACCGTGATATACACCGTCTGCTGTTATATAATTAGAATCGTAGGTGTTATATCCAGAAAGAAGATTATCCGCAAGTTCAGTATGTGCATTTGCTCCGCTGTCAACCACGCCAACAGTAATCCCTTTACCATTCAAGCCAAGCTTCCATAATTCATTGACATTAAGCTGTGCAAATGATTCACCCAACGGCACATATCCCGACATAAGACTACTCATAAACTCATTGGTGTTCGGCATATCCAAAAGATAGGCAGGAGCATTTTCCTCGTAATAATCAAGAAGTCCCATCTCTTTATATTTTTGGATTACTGACAAATCGTCGGTAGTATAAACCTTACCAACAGTTGCAAGTGCGGAATTATCAGAAAAGCATTCCTCGCTCATAAACTCCGGAGTGTTTTCGGAGAAAAGCGCTACGGTATCTTTGCGTAACTTGAAAAGATATTCCTGTGCAGACGCAACTGTACTTGCAAAGGTGAGCAATATTGCAGAAAAAACTATTGCTACGCTCTTTTTTAATGACATTCTTTTCACTTCCTTGATTCAATATTATCGTTTTTTATCCAACCGTTGAAACAGAATATCCGTTGCCATCGGTAAGCACAGTAACAGTTCCAAGCTCTGCGGTTATGTATATCTCCGAGCCTATACTGTGAAGTCTTTCAAGTATTTCTGTATTTGGGTGCCCGTAGCTGTTATCTTTGCCACAGCTTATAACGGAAATTTCAGGCGTTATTGCTTCAACAAACTCTTTGCTGCTGGATGTATCCGAGCCGTGATGTGCGACCTTATAAAGCTCGCAATCAACATCTCTTCCTGACGAGAGAATAAGCTTCTCTGCAGACTTTTCAGCATCACCCGTAAATAGTGCGTCGTATTCACCGTATGTAAATGTCAGCGCGACACTGCAGTTATTAAGTTCGCCATCGTCAATTTCCAAAGGTCCAACAATTTTCATTGTACAGCCGTCTGTTTCGTACTTGTCACCGGGCTTTGCACTATATATTTTACAGCCACTCTGCTTTTCAAGGGCAAGCCCTTCATAGAGTTTATCAAACTGTGCCGTAGTTGTGGCAACATCCGGCATTATAACACATTTCACATCATATTCCGCAAGTACCCTTTCAGCTCCACCTATATGGTCGCTATGGGGATGGGTTAAAATAAGATAGTCTATTTCGTCAACGGAAGACAGTTCAAGATGTTTCATCAGCTCATCCCGCGACGAAGCTGTTCCGGTATCTATAAGAATATAGTCTTTATTCGGTGTTGTAATAAGAGTACTGTCGCCCTGACCAACATCAATAAAATCAAACCTACAAAGCCTATCTTCATCAGTGTATGATTCCTGCACTGACGGATTTGTTGCTGGGATACTTGCCCCGGAATTGTTACTCGTAGTTTTATTTCCGTCAGAAAACATTCCGGAAATATTTGAGACCGCAACAATTATTATTGCTATGGATGCCAGTATCACTGCGTTTGTCACAAAGCTGTCCCTCTTTTTTCTCTTTATCTTTTTGTTTGTTTTTCTGCTTTTGGATGGTCCGCTTGATTTTTTCGGCATATTTTCCGTCTTTCTTTATATATCAATTGTAATTATCCTGCTTCATTTTAAGCTCGAGAAATTCTTCTCTTGTGATAAGCACTTTTCTCGGCTTTGAGCCTTCAAAAGGACCTACAAAGCCCATATCTGAAAGCATATCCACAATTCTTGGGGCTCTTGCATATCCCAGAGACAGTTTTCTCTGCACTAAAGATGTAGATATTTGTCCCATATCAACTCCAAGCTCAAGGGCAGGAAGCATCATTTCGTCTCTTTCAAAACCGTCGGTTGAGCCTACATAGGTTTCAGCTCCGTCGCCTGCGCCTTTACCCTTCTTCTTTTCGGCACACTTCATTGCTTCAAGCTCAATTGCATTCTGAATTTCATCGTCATATGCCTGAATTCCGCTTGTACGCAAAAAGCCTGTTATTTCTTCAATAACGGAATCCGGACCCACAAAAGAGCCTTGTACTCTTGTGGGCTTCATACATCCGACGGGGGCAAACAGCATATCACCTTTACCCACAAGATTTTCTGCACCTACAACATCAAGAATAGTTCTTGAGTCAACCTGAGATGCAACGGTAAACGCAATTCTTGAGGGAACATTCGCTTTAATTACACCGGTAATAACGTCAACAGATGGTCTCTGTGTACCGATAATAAGGTGCATACCTGCTGCTCTTGCTTTCTGCGCAAGACGGCAGATTGATGTTTCAACCTCGTCTCTTGCTGTCATCATAAGGTCTGCAAGCTCGTCTATGATAATGACAATCTGGCTCATCTTCTTGAATCTCGAATCCTTTTCGCACACCGCGTTATAGGACTTTATATCACGGCACTTTGCAGCTTCGATAAGGTTGAATCTATGCTCCATTTCATTAACCGCCCACGCAAGAGAGCCTGCCGCCTTTTTAGGGTCTGTCACAACAGGAACAAGTAAGTGCGGTATACTGTCATACATTGCAAATTCAACCTTTTTAGGGTCAATAAGTATGAGCTTTACCTCGTCCGGTCTTGCCTTATAAAGAACACTTACAATAAAGCTGTTGATACATACGGACTTACCCATACCGGTAGCACCCGCAATAAGAAGGTGCGGCATTTTTGCAATATCCATATAAACCGGTGCTCCGGAAACATCCATACCAAGAGCTACGGAGAGTTTACTGGGGAGATTTCTAAACTCCTCGCTGTCAATAAGCTCTCTTATGAAAACCGTGGAAACCGTTTTGTTGGGAATTTCAATACCAACCGCGTCCTTTCCGGGGATGGGAGCTTCTATTCTTACGGAAGATGCACGAAGATGAAGTGCAATGTCATCCGCAAGATTCTGAATAGAACGTACCTTTACGCCAACCTCCGGTTTTAATTCAAATCTTGTAACTGTAGGACCGCAGGATATATTCATAACCTTTGTTCTTACATTGAAGTTTGCAAGGGTTGTGACAAGATTCTTTGCGGTTTCTGTAAGCTCCTCGGTAACCTTGAATACCGACGGATTAGGATTTCCGGGAAGGAAGTCTATCGGCGGAAATTCGTAAATATCCTCAGGAGCAGGAACATCGGCCTCTATAACATCTGTGTCAGAATCTATGTCAAAAG
>JAFWWX010000342.1 GCA_017517985.1 Clostridia bacterium
GCCGTCGGCAAGTGCCGTGAACACATCCTCGGTAAGTCCGTAGCGAACAAGACCGTCCTTTGTGAACTCAATGCCGAGACCGTAATCCGTTTCGGTTTCTTCATCTACAACGTGCCATACGCCTACAATGTTCTTTTCGTTCGGGTTGCCGCCACAGGCAGCAAGGGAGAATACAAGGATTAATGCGAGTAGAATTGATAGTAATTTTTTCATATTGTTTTCCTCCTTTTACAACTTCGCTCCGCACTCACCGCAGAAGCCTGCGCCCTGTGCGTTTTTAGCTCCGCACTGTCCGCAGAATACGGGTTTTGCACCTGCATCCGGCTGTGGCTGCGGATTTGGATTTACATTCTGCTGAGGCTGTGGGTTCGGATTTCCGCCTGCATAAGCGTACTGCGGCTGCTGTGCGTTAGGTCTCGGACCTTCCTTATTGCCTTCGTTATAAAGCTTCTTAAAGCTTGAAGAAATGCCGGAGAGCTTTCCGTAAAGGTCGTATGTAATCTGAGTGCTTGGTGCTACTGCCATATAGCTTGCCATTGTCTGACAGAGAATGTAGCTGTCTAAAAATGCGAACTTCACTACCCATGCAACAAAGAGAGCAAGCAGGAAGGCAAGCAGCGCACTCCAGTTAAGGAGCTTGAAAAGCAAGCCGACGGGTACGAATACCACAAGCACAACCACGATACTTAAAAGTATAACCTTCAGCATTGTCTTTGCCGCATTTTTCAGAAGCTCTTTGATGTTCTGTGCGTAGATTACAACACCGTCACAGGCTGACTGATATGCACCCTGTTCCTTTTTGTAGAAGGTATATCCCAGACAGCATTCGTCAATATAGCCGAGTGATAAGTCAACAAAGAACTTTGCCGCACTTGTGATTGCTCCCATACCGGGGATAAAGTCCATTGCATTGCCGAGCTTTTGGATGCCGTTCTGAATCTGCTTTACAGCACCCTTAACCAGCTTATCTACCGCAAAATATACATTTGCTGTGGCAAAGCGTTCTTTTACCTTTTCCTTGCCGTAGTTTACCTGATTTGCGGGAACCTTGCCTGTTGTTACCGCTTCGGCAAGCACTGCAACGTGTCCTGCTTTAACAAGGTAGCCGAAGTAGTGCATAATCGCAAAGCGGACAATTCCGGTCAAGCCGAGCCATATAATGATACAGATTGCCATTCCGCCTTCGCCGAACAGCCAGCCAAGTCCCATAAGGATTGCAAGCAAGACAACCGAGATTAAAACGGTTGCTCCGCCGAGTAATAGTTTTGCCATTGCAAAAGGCATTGTCTTTCTGAATAATTCACCTGATTTCATATAGTATTCCTCCTTACTTTGTCACCTCACGCCTTGCGGCGGCTCCGCCCGCCGATTTGGAAAGCAAGGCGGAGCTTGAGGCTTTATGAGTTGGGGGTTAATTTATTTGATTTCTCCGTAGCCGATACTTACATGCCAATAAATTTTTTCTTCAACACCATCTGTTATTTTTGTCATATAATCGGGTTCCTCGTAGAATCTAATTGAATAATCATATCCGGCATCTTCATTTTTACAGTAGTAACGATCACCATCTGTATAGAAGTCAAGATTTTCGTTATCCGGAACGATACCTTCGTCCTTCAAAGATGTGCAGTAAGCCTTAAATTCTTCAAATGTTGTATTGAAATA
>JAFWWX010000343.1 GCA_017517985.1 Clostridia bacterium
CTTTATCGAAAATGTATGATGCTTACAAAGAGATATATGGTGACAATGCTCTTGAAGAATACAGGAAGAAGTACGATTATATGGATATACCGGCAATTATTTCCTCTGAGGATATGACGAAGTTTTATCTTGGAACGGCTACTATGAATTTATTAGAAAGCAAGAAATTAATAGAAGCAACTTTCTTTAAAAGAAATGATTTTTTCACATGGTCTGAAGCGGTGCAAGAACAAATGACGGACTTCCAAAAAGAGATGGGGAAATTCTGTTGTTGGCTTGTGCCTCCCGTTCCGTTGGAATTCAAGGAATTATTGGTAAATCCACCTAAGTACATTAAGAAAGTCATATTGAAAGCTCGGAATACATACAATAAAGAGGCGGCCAATTTGAGTGAAGTTAAACACACAGATTGACCGCCTCTTTTTTTGTACCCAAATTTAGCAGAAAGGAGAATTGCTGCGATGAAAATTGGTGGTAACAGGGTGCGAGATGCTCCCCGATAGGTAAACGAAATATATTGTAGAAGGCGGTCACTTAAACCTCATTGAGAGGTAAGGGTGACCGCCTTTTTTGTTTGCCAGAAATCGGAGGTGTTTAATATAGGCAATAAGTATTTAAACAGTCCGATTCCGTGGGTAGGTGGAAAGAGGTCCTTAAGAGATATAATTCTTCCGTCATTTCCTCTCGGCTACAAGAGATATGTCGAGGTGTTTGGCGGCGGAGGAACAATTCTTTTTGCAAAAGACCGTGATAAATTTGAGGTATATAACGATTTTAACTCTGACCTTGTGAACATGTTCAGATGCATCAAGGAAAGACCGTTGTCACTTCTTAAAACCTTGAATGCTTTCCCGATCCATAGTAGGCAGGAATTTAATATGCTGCTGGAATTTTTAGATAACAAGGAACCTGAATTCCCGTATATGGAAAGCGAGATTCAGGTAGTTGAGGAATTTTTTGACGAACAGGATAAGGAACAAATAATTAAGATTTTAACTACAAAAGCGGAACTGTACGATGTTGAAAGAGCCGCAACCTTCTACAAGCTGATCAGATACAGCTACGGAAGCAGCGGAAAGAGTTTCGGCGGACAGCCTGTCAATCTTGCAAACACATTACTTAATTTGTATGCTGCATCAAACAGGTTACAGGAAACTGTTATTGAGAACAAGGACTTTGAGAGTCTTATCAAGCAGTATGACCGACCGGATACATTCTTCTATCTCGATCCGCCGTATGTGGAAACCGAAGGCCACTATATGGTTGAATTCCCGAAAGAAGACCACATCAGATTGTACAACTGCTTAAAAGAAATCAAAGGTTATTTCCTGTTATCCTATAACGATTGTGAGTTTATTAAAGAGTTATACAAGGACTATACAATCGTGGAGCGTTCAAGAGCAAATTCCTTAGCTCACAGATACAATCCGGGCAGCGAGTTCAGAGAACTGCTGATTGCAAACTACGATATAAACGATAGAAGGAAAAGCAAACCAGTACAATTAAGTTTATTTGGAGTTGATGATTTATATGAAAAAGATTTTTTACAAGATTATCGGCAAAAGAGGGCGAACAACCATACCGCTTTTATTTCGTATGCTATTAGGGATTACAAATGATACGCTACTGAAATGGGAGTGTGATGGTATCAGAGTCATCATCACACCGATGGTCGATTTAGGGAACCTTATAAGTGAGAAGAGAGCAAAGATGGGATTAACTCAGGAACAGGCCAATCAATTGGTATCGAACCTGACACCCGAAGCAATCAAGTGTTTGCTCTCAGCAGCCAAGAACAAGTTAAATTAATGCCGAAGCGAATCGGCCATGATCAACAACTGAAATCTTAGCTGAGCATACCATTAAAATTAAATATCCTCAATGAGTGTCGATAGTGCTTCGGTCGAAGGACAGGAGCGATGAAAACAATGATTAGATTTTTTGACATGTTTTCAGGTATCGGTGGCTTTAGAGCAGGGCTTGAAAGAGTCGGCGGATTTGAGTGTATAGGACATTGTGAAATTGATCCATACGCAAACAAAAGCTACAATGCCATATTTGATACACAAGGCGAGGTGTTTTTTAATGATGCAACGCAAATCAATCCGGAGCTTCTTCCGGAATTTGATCTCCTTTGCGCGGGATTTCCCTGTCAGTCATTCTCAGTCGCAGGAAAACGAGGTGGTTTCGAGGATTCAAGAGGAACTCTCTTCTTCGAGATTGCCAGAGTGCTTAAAGCAAAGCAACCTTCATATTTTCTGCTTGAGAATGTTCCCGGACTGCTTAATCATAACAAAGGGAAGACCTTCCAAACCATCCTCTGCACGTTGGATGAATTGGGGTATGGTCTCGAATGGCAGGTGCTTAACAGCGCGGATTTCTTTGTCCCCCAAACCAGAAAGAGAATGTATGCTTTCGGATATCGTGATGAGCGATGTGCCGGACAAGTACTACCTTTCACAGAGTGCAACCCTAAAGCTCTTAGGCAAATCATTGGGGGAAGTCAGGGACAAAGAATCTACGACATAGATTGTCTCAGTTGTACTTTAGCATCAAATGCAGGCGGTCAGGGTGGAAAAACAGGCATGTATATAGACATGAATGAAAATCCTTGTATCACCTGTTTAGCTCGATGCATAAAGAGCAGATACAATAGCGGAATTACAAATCGCAAAGGTGAGAATTCAGGAGTGATTGAGTGCTTAATGCCATGTTTAACTCCAAATAGACTGTATAAACGACAGCAAGGTCCAAGATTCAGACCTGATAACTGTCCGATGTTTACTCTGACCGCTTGTGATATTCACGGCATCTTGGAGAATTTCAGGATACGAAAACTGATGCCAAAAGAGTGCTTGAGATTACAGGGATTTAATGATGACCAGATAGATAAGATGGTTGCGATAAATTCCGACAATCAACTGTACAAGCAAGCAGGAAATGCAGTAACGGTGACAGTAGTTCAGGCGATTGGAGAGAGAATCAAACAAATACATGAAGAACTTAATGAAGGAGTGAAGTAATTTATGGAATTCAGAGCGAGTGTAACACTTGTAAACAAACCCGGTACCTTGAAGGGCTTCGCATCGGTTAATATCGATGAGCAGTTTGCCGTAAAAGGTATCAGAATTGTAGAAGGTGAGAATGGACCATTCCTTTCGATGCCTTCAAGAAAAGTAGGTGAGAACTATGAGGATATGTGCTTCCCTGTAACCAAAGAGTGCAGAGAAAAACTTAATGAAGCAGTTCTCAAAGCCTACGAGCAGAAACTCTCACAGAAGGAGGAGCAGACCAATGAAGAAAAACAGGAGAATGACAACAAAGGTTCCAAAAAACAGTCCTCCTCAAAATCTCAGAAAGAATCCGCAGATCCCAAACAGGATTCCAAGAAGGAAGAACTTTCCGAGAATGAGCAGCCCGAACAGGTAGAAGAAGGACCTGCAATGGGAATGTGAGGTGAAGCATAATGGCGGTACCTTTTTACAGGTATTCTCTGGAAACTGCAACATCGGAAAATGATGCAGAACTTTACAGAGCGAGTATTGAGGAAAATCGCAGATGCAAAGAGTTTGTTCAGGACTCAAAGACAGGATTTTATGCAAATGCATATAAGGACAATTGTGTTGACAGCGATGGCAGTTACACGAAAAGCCTTATAAAAGAATTCGGTATGGAAAGAGTCCTGAACATGTATGCTGTAACCGTTAGAAACCATAGCGGTGATGGAAGAATCAGCAATGAGGTAAGAGATTGGGCTAATAACTTTAATGCAGGATTAAGGCATAATGAGGATATGCGAGAAAGCCTCATAACACAAATCAATCCCGGCATTATCGACCTGCTTGCAAAGCATGCGATAAAGGAGTTTGAAAGTCTCAATCTCTTTACTATTGAGCACTGCGATAAAGAGCAGACTAACTATGAGGACAAAGTGGTCATTGTAAGCCACAAGAGCCTCAAAGAAGAGTATTGGACACCTGAAAATCAGTTGTGGTTGGCAACCGGAGGATTCGGATGCGATCCCACAAAGATTGGCAGAGCCGTGTATACGACCTGCCTTGCAGACGATGACAGTGCAAGATGGGACAGACATCAGATTTTAGGTGTCATCAAAGATGAATACTTGCCGGATTGGGCAAGAGAGAAGCTTGAAGAGATGCAAGCTCAAGAAACATCTCAAGATAACGATATTAATTTAGGATGAATTTTTAGGAGGTATAAATATAATGAAAACAAAGCATAATTCAAGATTTAAATCCGTAGTTTCTTTGCTTATTGTATGTATGATGATTATCGGCATGGTGCCGACAACCTTTGCCGCGCAGGATAACGAATATGTGGATCCGGCTGACAGTTGGCTCACTGCAAACGGCAGAACAAACGAGCTTGATATGAATGCAACAACCACATACGAGACACAGCACTGTTACGAATGCGGAAAAGATACAACCGTATTAACATACCGTGTTCCTGAATACACCCGTAGCGGTGAAACAGCAGCAAACAGAGGTGTAAAATACTCAGACGGTGCAAATGCAGACGGTGATGAGTATTATAACCTTGACGATGGCACTCCGGGTGTGGATGCAAAGTATACTGGTTATCACTGGACAAAGTCAGTCTGCAATGCGTGTGGAACACTTAATCCATCGGATTGGAATGCACACTGCTATAACAGAAATGTATATGGTTTGAATCCGTGTGATCACAACTTCTTTGTGGATTTCGATAATACGGAATATATGCAGTACAACAGCACACAGCATTATGTGTATCTTAAGGAAGGCGAATACTGTGCATTCTGTAA
>JAFWWX010000344.1 GCA_017517985.1 Clostridia bacterium
ATACATATCCTTTCTACCGTAAAGCCAAAATCATTCTTGATTTTTCAAGGGATGAGTTTGGCTTTTTTTGTTATGCCCATTTAACAGAGCAGTGGCAATGCTACATTGCTAAATACCCATAACTTCGAGATTTGAAATCAAAAACAAATTTCAAATTAAGGAGATTACTTATGGGTATTAATTTTTCAAAGGAATATAAGAAATTCCGTTTGCAACAGGAAAGAAATAAAAAAGTATATGCAGAAATGGGTATGCCTCAAGAATGCATAGATGAAATTTGTAAACTTGATAACAACCAATTCTTAAACGACTGTAGGCATTTGAAACATAACATATCAATCTATCCGGCAGACAATGTCGAGGAAGGTATGAATCCGTTGATTAAGAGCCACCCCGATGTTTTGATTGTCTATCAGCAACCTTCTATGTCAGATAGATTTTGGTGGATTGATGAAATCGAATCGCCCATGCTCGTTAAGAAGATAAAAAAATTATCCCTCGAAGATATTGAAATACTGACCATGTATGTCTTTGAGGATAGGACACAAGCCGAAATTGGTAGTGTTTTTGGTATTGGTCAAAAGGCGGTTTCAAAACGACTAAAAAAGATAAAAGAAAAAATTTTTTAAGAAATTTTCAATTTTGGTTCTAAAAAGTCGTTTCCCACGCTCTAACAAGTGAAGGGACTTTTTCTGTAGGTCTTATTTGAACCTTGAAAATTGAATAGTTCAGCATCGCCATTACCTTCCTTCTGTTGTCGGCATCGCCGATGAGCTACAAGAGCAAACGCACGGCAATGTGCCTTTAGGACTCTGACGATACAGCGCACCTGTATCGAAGGCCAAGACAGACAGAAGGGATAATGATACTCCTGTTCAGTCACAGGTCGAGCGTTGAAACGTAACAGAGCGTGAGCCGTCGCAACCAATGAGAGCAGTCCGGTAAGAACTACGGGATGGTGAGATTCCAGTGAGGTCAAAGGCATGACCGATGACGATGTTCCCTTTGTCTGGGGTGTCGAGGACAAATACAGACACAGTCAAACAAAACGATTGATACTATTTGTTAAATTAAGGCGGTCGTTTGCGTATATGAGTTTATGTGAAATGAATTGCAAACAATTGCGTAAGCGACCGCTTTTTTATTTGAAAGGTATAAAAGGATGCAAAGCAAAAGGTTTGCACCGTTCTATCTCTTTCAGAATACTGAAAATCAAATTATATAAAGGAGAGGTCAAAATGAATAAAAGAGCTTGGCTATTTACAAGATTAAGCACATTCACAAGCAATGAGCTTTTAGCAAACACAATGAAACAATGTCGTGAACAAGCAGAAGCTAAAGGATACACGGTTGTAGATGAAACCGTAATAATCGGAAGTAGTGAACTATCCAAAGCGGCGATTAAAGATATAATCGCTCATAATGATACCGAAAATGGCGCTCAGACGATTTTTTCGCTATCAGGCACCTCGTTATCCCGTGACCTTAAAGAAGGTCAGGAAATTTACGAAATGATAACCTCAAGCGGTCTTAAATTTGATACACCCGACAATAATCACGTGGTGTTAGATAAAAACAATCCCGTAGGCGCAGTAATGGGATTGATAGTAAACGGAGAAAAAGAAATCCCCGATGACTTTCCCTTTGAAGACCAAGAAGATGTCTTCGAACCCGATGAACTCGATCCGTGGGAAAACATCACCCAATCAATGTAAGGAGAAAAGAAATGAACGACAGAAGACAAAAAACAATATCCGATGCCGTTTATACATGGGAAATCGGAATGCTTAATTTTTTACTCGAAAACAATCTTATAGACGAAACCGAGTACAACGGAATTCGTAATGTAATCGAAGCAGAACAACAAGAAAAATTAGTTTCAATTTAATTTATATTTCTCGCTATTCTCTCTGGATATGTTTGAACCCTCGTGGTATTGTTGTGTTGCCAAAAGGCAATAAAACGAAAGGAGAACAGTTATGAGAGAACTACTAAAGAAAGGAGGTCAACTGTATGTTGCAGACAGCCGAAAGAACAATAACTAAAATAGAACCGATTGGGATGCTAATCGCACCCGAAGTTAAAAAGACAAGGATAGCTCCTTACTGCCGAGTGTCAACTGATTCTAATGACCAAGAACACTCCTTCGCAGCTCAAGTAAAATATTATACTGACGAAATCAAACGGATACCGAATAGTGAACTCGTAGATATCTATGCAGACGATGGTATAAGCGGTCGAGGAAAGAAAAAAAGAGATGACTTCAACCGACTCATAACCGACTGCAAGAAAGGAAAAATCGACAGAGTAATCACGAAATCGGTATCCCGTTTTGCTCGTAACACTGTAGACTGCTTGGAAACAGTAAGACTGTTATCGTCATATGGTGTCAGCATATTGTTCGAAAAAGAAGGATTAGATACAGCAACCATGTCGAGCGAAGTCCTTCTCGCAATGTCAGGAACACAAGCTCAAGATGAATCAGTATCTCACGGCAACAACATGCGATGGAGTTATCAAGAAAGAATAAAAAAAGGAAACTTCATCGGCACAGTCGCTACATACGGTTACACCTTAATAAACAGTGGCGAAGAAATAATAAACGAAGCCGAAGCTCAAGTGGTCCGAATGATGAAAGACATGTACCTATCGGGATGGGGTTTGCAAAAGATAGCCGACTATCTGAACGATAACGGAATCAAGCGTAGAAACGGTAAGCCATGGAACGCAATGTCGGTACGCTATGTTCTAACGAATGAAAGATATGTAGGAGATGCTCTTCTACAGAAGACAATAACCACATACGAAAACCCACCAAGAAGAATGGTTAACGATGGCTCACAGCCAATGTACTATGTGGAAAACTGTGTCCCTGCCATCTTCTCAAGAGAAGACAGACAAGCCATACTGACTCTATTAGAGAGTCGAGGAATTAAAGGTGGAAAGAAAGGCGGTCATGCACTGTCAAGAATGCTTCGCTGTTCAGACTGTGGAAACGCATACCGAAGACTCAAACAAAAGAATAGCGTAGTATGGAAATGCGCCTTTAAGAACGCAGGTCGAACCGACTGCGAAGTACAGGTCATCCAAGAGGATGATGCGTGTCAGGCCTTTATTGATACCATCAATAAACTCTACACAAACAGAGCTACGCTTATCGCTCCTCTGATAGAACGGATGGAACTACTGCACAGCAAGGTTAAGGAAACCTTTGATAAGGTGCAAGAGATAATGAAATCTCGCAATACACAAAAGAACCTTAATCGTCAAGAGGTATTCTCCTCTACAATCATCCCCATCAAGTG
>JAFWWX010000065.1 GCA_017517985.1 Clostridia bacterium
GACCTTTTAGGTATTCAGGACAGACCCTATATTTACGATGTAATACCTCTTGAAAAGGTCAGCACAATAGAAATTCAGAACATCGACCCGGAAACAGGGGATAAACGCAATTTCAGTTTTTATATGGATCCTGTTGCAAAAAACCTTATCCTTTCCGGTAGAGAAATGCTGTCCTTTGATAAGGAAAAGCTGTCCTATCTCTATGTAAATACCTGTAATATGCTTTCTATGGCAAAGGTAGATAGCCCCTCGGAGGATTTGTCACAGTACGGTCTTTCAGACGGAAAGAGCGAAAACTGGTTTATAGTTACAGATACCGACGGCAACACAAAGCAAGTTTTTATTGGCGATAAACTCCCCACAGGCGCTGCCTATTATTGTAAGAGTGCCGACAAACCGCACATTTATGTAATTGATACTATGATAGAGATGTGCGTACTTGCATCACCCGATGACTTTATAGTTCCCATGCTTTGCCCCCCTGTTTCGCAGGAAAAGATGTATGATATTGATGATATAAAAATCATTTCCGGTGGTGAGCTTAAAGTTAATTTTATGCTTGCACCCAAGGAGCTGTCAGGCAAATCTGATGCTACGGCAGTATCCCATGTTATGACATATCCGGGAGGCTATACAGTTTCCCAGGCGGTGGTGGATAACATTCTTCTGAAGCTTTCCGGCTTTAAGGGAACAGAAGTTGTAACATCTGACCTTTTTGGCGTTTATACTTCAGATCCCGAAAATTCGGGGGACAGCGAGGTTGTACTGAAATCTGTGCTTGAAAAGTACGGATTTATAAAGCCCTCTTTTGAGATTCATTACATTCTTGACGGAAATAAATACAAAATAGTGTTCGGCGCAAAAACCCCCGATAATAGCTCTTACTATGCGCTTAATATGACACAAATGACAATCTGCACTGTACCCTGTTCTGATGTGCCGTTCCTTGAATATGAGCTGATTGATTTTGTGGATGAATATATTTTCCAGATGAATATAGACAGCCTTGCAAGTATTGATGTTAAAACCCGGAATGCACAGGAAACTTTCCTTCTTTCAGGAGAGGGACAGAATTTGAAGGTCACAAGAAAGTCAACCGGTGCGGTTGTTGATACAAAAACTTTCAGACAGTTCTATATTGACATCTTACTTGTTGCGCTTGACGGAAATGCAGAGGAGCGCTCTATGCGGGATATGGTACTTTCATACACCTTTAATGACAGAAGCGGGAAGAGCTATGAGTATAATTTCTACGACATCTCCACAACAAAGGTATTTTATACCGTAGATGGCAAAGGCGAGTTTTATGTAAATAGAGATGATGTGGATAAGATAATAAACAATTTCAAGATGCTTCTTGATGGAAAGTCCTTTGTTTCCGATGCAATAGGGGGATAAGGACTACATTCGGAGTATTGGAATTGCGTTTTTGTGAAAGGAGCTTTTATGGGCTTTTTAGATAAGTTTTTAGATAAATTAAAATTGCAGAAACCGGGCGAAGTACCCCTTGAACTTTTAAATGAGCCTGAACTTCCGGAGGAGCAGAATGTTATAATCTCTGCTCAAAATACACAAGAGCAATCTATGCAAAAGCCGGAAGCTGTCACACAAGCGGTTTCAAGAGATGAATATATAAAAAAATACCGGTCGGTATTTATGCATCTGTTTCCGGAAAATTTCGACAGCGTTGAAAACCATATGCAGTTGCCCCTTATGATAAACTCGCTGGTAAATATATCTCCGGTTTTGGAATATGCAAAAAATGAAATATATTCAAAACTCTTGAAAGACCCGGAAAAGTTTTCAGAAGGCAGTCGTGCGGCGGTTTCAAAGGTGGCAGTGGAGATTGAAAAGAGCCTTTTTGGTACAGAGCCTGAGCAGATGCGTTCTCTGTGTGGCTTTGCACACACCGAGTCTCTCGGGAAAGCGTGGATTGTTCTTGACTTTTACTGCCGTATGCTAAGGCAGGAATATACGAGAAATATCTCAAGGTTGCATAGCGTTGTTACAGATGAGCTTATAGCAAGAGGCTATATGGCGGATAGCATACGCACAGTCTTGGAATATGAAAAGCTACTTTTGAAATGTTCGGAGCTTTCAAAGACTGACAGCGATAAAGATAGCCTTATGGTACTAAAAAGAGAGCTTCTCGGAAAGCTATTTGACCTTGAAAGTGTTTTTGTTCTATATTGTGGCAGCTCAAACAAGTCGTTCCCCTATGTTGGTAATGACGGCAAAGTTGAAATTCTGACCGACAGAAAAAGAGCCTCTGACCTTATGGCATATATTGAGAAAAAACAAAACCTCGAAATATCTGTTGTTGAATATAAGAATGAACAGTTTGAAAAGTTATTCTCCGATATACTTCATAGCGGACTCTTTGAAATAAGACTTGAGCGCGGAAAAGCTCCCGTTGAAATGGATATCAGAGAATATTATACTAACGATGAAGAGAATATTCTTGAGGTATCCAATAGATACATAAGAGGAATGTTTATCCGCAAGGTTCAGTATGAGTACAGACTTGATGCATTTCCTTCATCCGAGGTTGACAGTGATGAATACAAAAATGTTTCCGCATTGATGCTTAAGACAGAAAATCGTCTCTACCGTGCCTTTGCCGGAGGAGTATTCTATGCTCTTTGTGAAGGTAAAACAAAAAAAGATGAAATAACTCTTTATACACCTCGCGCAATGGAAAGAGCAAAAGAGATTATGGCTGTTATGGAAACTGCCGATGAAAAAGTGCTTGTTGCATCGGGAGATAGCGGATATGATGTTATGGATACCGAGCCTGTATTGAAATCCATAAAAAAGAGAAGTGCAGAGAGTGGCTTTGTGTGTGCATTTTCTGATGTGGAAAATGCAGAAAAAATCCGTGCTAGATTCAAAGCAAACGGAGCCGACTGTCAGATTGTGGCGGTAACACCAATTGAGCTGTGCTCTGCCGGCTCTGTATGTTCAGGAATTGTTATGGATATTGGTTCGTATGGTTTTGAAATTCCCTCAGATGTGTTCACGAAAATAGGTGAATATGTAAAGTCTGGCGGTGTAATTGTCAACGGAAAAGAATGATATTTTTAAAATCCTGCGGGTGTCCGGCATAGATATTTATAATATAACGGTATTTCTACGGATTTTGTGAAATTTCCGGTGTACAACGGTTTGAATGAAAGGAAGGTCATAAATATGCTTAAAATAGTTCACATCGCAGACCTGCACCTGGACTCACCTTTTGCATTGTCTTCAATGACGGAAAGAGGAGAAAAAAGGCAGGAGCTGAAGGATGCTCTTTCTGATGTATGCGATTACTGCCTTGAAAATGAGATTGATGTGCTACTTGTGGCAGGAGACCTTTTTGATGGAGACTTTGTAAGGCGTGAAACTGTAGAATTTGCCTCCGGTTGTTTTGCGAAAATCCCCAAAACACGTGTGTTTATTGCACCGGGCAACCACGATGCCTACGGCAGTGCGTCACCATATAAATATTGCAGTTTCCCGGATAATGTGCATATATTTTCCGAAGAAACGCTGGAATCGGTTGTGATACCGGAGCTTTCCTGTGCTGTTTACGGCTACGGTTTTAACAGTGAGAGAATGATAGAAAACCCACTTTCCGGAATACATCCCTTTGATACTGAAAGAATAAACATACTTGTTGCCCACGGAGACCTTGATAATGGCGCTTCTCCCTATTACAATATCAAATCCGCTGATCTTGCATCAAGTGATATTGACTATGTAGCTCTAGGTCATATACATAAGCCGTCAGGTTTTATGCACTTCGGAAATACAGTTTGTGCTTACAGTGGATGCCTTGTGGGACGGGATTTTGGTGAGTGCGGGACACGTGGAATGATAGCAGGGGAGATTATAAAGGGTAACATAGCACTGTAATATATCCCCGTGACAGAGGGCGGTTATGAGGAAATAACTGTCGATGTTACAGAGAAGAATATTCAGGCAATAGCTGATGTTGTAAAAGCAAAATCCAGTGGCTTTTCCGAAAAAAAACACATCCGTATAATTCTTTCCGGAGAGAGGGAGGAAGAGATGGATACACGGATGCTCAAAGACCTTCTTCCGTCATTCCGTACACTTGAAATAAAGGATCTGACAAGGCAGTCTCTTGCGCTTGATGAGCTTTTGAAGGAGTATTCACTAAAGGGAGCTTTTGCAAGAATGATAAAACCTTATCTTGAATCGGACAGTACAGATATTTCGGAAAAGGCATCTATTGCTCTGAAATATGGACTTGATGCACTGAAAAAATAGAATATAAGACTGAAATTGCCAATAAAGAAATTTATGATAGTTAGTAAAATACAAGAAAATTTATTTTTTGACCGGAGAATTTTATGATAAAATGCGTCCCCCTTTTTTCCGGCTCTGCCGGCAATTCAACATATATAAACTGTGACGGTGAGGAATTTCTCATTGATGCCGGCGTTTCCTGCAAGGCTGTCTCTCAGGCACTTGAGGGAATAGGAAGTTCAATTACAAACATTCGCGGAATATTTGTAACTCACGAGCATATTGACCATGTTAAAGGACTTGAGATAATTTCAAAAAAATATGAAATTCCTGTCTATATGAACACAAATTCCGCAAAATACATATACTGCAGTGACGGTTTTGAAAATCTGAGGCGTTCTGTCAGAATACTTGACCCTGCGGAATGTATAAAAACGGAAAATGCAAAATTTGATGTTTACAAAACGCCGCACGATTCCTGGGGCAGTGTTTGCTACAGAGTTACATCCGCCGATGACACGTTCGGGCTTGCAACGGATATAGGATATGTTACAAAGGGAATAGCGGCAGCACTTATGGGATGCAGTACGGTTGTCATTGAATCCAATCACGATGTGGATTTGCTTAAAAACGGACCTTATCCTGTATATCTCCAGAACAGGATACTATCCAGGGGCGGACACCTGTCAAATGAAGATTGTGCAAGATTTTTACCGTATCTTGCAGAGAGTGGTACAAAAAAGATTTTTCTTGCCCATCTGTCAAGAGAAAATAACCATCCCGGAATAGCCCTTGAGTCTGCGAAAAATGCTCTTTCGGGGTATACGGGAGTTGAAGTCGAGGTCTGCCGGGAAAAGTAATAAAGCCGGCTGAAAGGAGAACTTGTTATGAATATATGTGTATACGGTGCAGCGAGCAAAACTCTTGACCGAAAATACATTGATGCTGTTGAAAATCTTGGTGAGCATCTTGCAAAAAGAGGACACAATCTTGTTTTTGGCGGCGGACGAAGCGGTCTTATGGGCGCTGCCGCAAGAGGATTTACAAGGGGTGGAGCAAAGGAAATAATATGCGTTGCTCCGAAATTCTTCAATGTTGACGGTGTTCTTTACGAGTACAGCACCGAATATATTCACCCTGATACAATGCGTGAGAGAAAAGCAATACTTGAGAAAAAATCCGATGCCTTTATTGCGGCACCGGGAGGAATAGGAACTTTTGACGAGCTTTTTGAAATTGTAACCTTAAGGTCTCTTTCACAGCACGAAAAGCCCGTGGTTCTTTATAATGCCTGTGGGTTTTACAATCCGATGCTGGAAATGCTTGAAGCATACGAGAAAGAGGGTTTTTTAAAGAGCTTTACAGAGCTTGTGTATGTTTCGGATAGTGCTTCTGAAATTGCGGAATATCTTGAAAACTACCGTGGCGAAAAGTTTTGTATCACACAGTTTAAAAATATATGATTTATGTCAACTACAAAAGCGTAATGCTTTGTTTTTGTATATAAATACTTAAAGAAAGGAGAAAAGAAATGGATGCTTTAATAGTTACCTTTTCAGAAATGTTTGACGGAATAATAGCACAGACGCCTTGGGTTGTGAGGATTCTTGTTGCTTGCCTTTGCGGAGGTGCAATAGGCGTTGAGCGTACGATGAGACAGAAGGACGCAGGCTTCAGAACACACTGTATTGTGGCTATGGGCGCTGCGCTTGCAGTAATTGTGTCAAAGTACGGTTTCTTTGATATTCTTATTGATTATCCGGAGCTTAAAATTCAGGCAGATGCATCAAGAATAGCATCAAATATTCTGACAGGCGTAGGTTTTCTCGGCGCAGGTATGATATTTGTAAAAGGACCGAACATCAGAGGACTTACAACAGCGGCAGGTATTTGGGCAACGGCGGCGGTTGGCATGGCAATCGGTAGCGGACTGTATTTTGTCGGACTTGCGTCAACAGTGCTTGTCATAGTTCTTCAGATTGTATTCCACGCATTTCTTATCGGATTTGACAAGATTCTTGCAAATGACGTAAGAAACGATATTGTTGTTTCACTAAGGAATACGCCTGAAGCGGTATCTGCATTTAAAGCTCAGCTTGAGGATAATGGTATGCAGGTGCTTAACAGCAGATTGTCTCTTCAGTCAAGGGCAGAGAAGATTACTCTCACTCTTACAGTACATAGCGACAAAGATATCGATTTCCTTCAGATAGCCTCAATCGTGCAGACAAATCCCGATGTGTATTCCCTTACCGTCGATTGACAGTAGCAAAGATGTAGGAAATAATTTGCTTTTCTCTGTTGTAACGTCAATACAACGGAGCTATAGCAAAATTCGTAAAACGCACAAAAAATGGAATGACACGAAGGTCGTTCCCTACAAACACTTGTTGCTTTTATACAATACAGGGGCTGTAACAATTAATTTTGTCACAGCCCTTTCATCTTTTACATAAAACTCCGGCAAGGATAATCCCTGCCGGAGTTTTTTATGTATTTTAAATTATACAATACCCTGAGCGAGCATAGCTTCTGCAACCTTGAGGAAGCCTGCAACATTTGCACCTGCGATGAGGTCGTTTTCGTTTGCACCGTATTCCTTAGCTGCCGCCTTACAGTTGTTATAGATTGTAACCATAATGCCGTGAAGCTTTTCGTCAACTTCTTCCTTTGACCAGGAGAGTCTCATAGAGTTCTGGCTCATTTCAAGAGCGGAAACTGCAACACCCCCTGCATTAACTGCCTTGGAGGGAGCAATAAGTACGCCGTTCTTCTTGAAGTATGCAACTGCATCCTCTGTTGTGGGCATATTTGCAACTTCTATGTAATACTTAACGCCGTTTGCAACCATCTTTTCAGCATCTGCAAGACCTACTTCGTTCTGAGTAGCACAAGGCATACAAACATCAACCTTAACGCCCCAGGGCTTTTCACCCTTGAAGAACTTAGCACCGAACTTTTCAGCGTAGTCCTCAGCTCTGTTTCTGCCGGACGCTCTCATTTCAAGCATGTATGCTGCCTTTTCTTCTGTGATGCCGTCTTCGTCAAGAATGTATCCGTCAGGACCGGAGATAGTAAGAACCTTACCACCGAGCTGATTGATCTTGAGAGCTGCACCCCAGGCAACATTACCGAAGCCGGAAAGTGCAAATGTCTTGCCCTTGATTTCTTCGCCGAAGCTACGGAGAACTTCCTGAGTAAAGTAAACAGCACCGTAGCCTGTTGCTTCAGGTCTAATAAGAGAACCGCCGTAGGAGAGTCCCTTACCAGTGAGAACTGCATTTTCAAAGTTGTTGCAGATTCTCTTGTACTGACCGAAGAGGTAGCCGATCTCTCTTGCACCTACGCCGATGTCTCCTGCGGGAACGTCAACGTGAGAGCCGATGTGTCTGTAAAGCTCTGTCATAAAGCTCTGGCAGAAACGCATGATTTCGCCGTCGCTCTTGCCGGAGGGGTCAAAGTCGGAACCACCCTTACCACCGCCGATGGGAAGACCTGTAAGAGAGTTCTTGAAGGTCTGTTCAAAACCGAGGAACTTTATAATTCCTTCGTATACGGAGGGGTGGAATCTGAGACCGCCCTTGTAAGGACCGATTGCGCTGTTGAACTGGATTCTGAAACCGCGGTTAACCTGAACCTTGCCGTTGTCATCTACCCACGGAACACGGAACTTGATAATTCTTTCCGGTTCAACGATGGATTCGATAATTCCTTTTGCAGCAAGTTCCGGTCTCTTTTCTATTACCGGCTCAAGGGATTCAAGTACTTCACGAACAGCCTGGAGAAATTCGGGTTCGCCGGCATTTCTCTTTTCAACTGTTGCGTAAATGTTGTTAAGATATTCTGACTTAAACATTGTTATAAGCCTCCTATATTTATTAAAATTTGGAACAATTGTATCACATTTCCTCAAAAATTGCAATAGGCAACCGAAAATTTTTGAAAAAATCCGGTCAAAAATGGTATGAAAAACCATCAAAATTGCATTTTTTTGATTTTTTTGACGAAAAATGAATAATTCTTTAGAGAGCTGTCGTTTTGAGACACAAGACCGTTTTATAACAAAACTTCGTACCCTGCGCCGACAATCGCGTCTTTTATTACGCTGTCTCCAACATCTTTTGACATTGTCACTTTAACAGTGCCCTCTGTGTGGCTTGCAACTGCCTCTGTTACCCCCTCAATTGCCTCAATTGCTTTTTTGACGTGGTTTTCACAGTGGGGACACATCATACCCTTTACATTAAATGTTTTTTCCATTATTTTTTCCTCCGTTGGGTTTTCAGATATATAGATTGTTTCTTCCGTATAATTTGTTTCTTTACTGTTACTCTGCTTTGCAGTAACAGGTTTAAAGGAGTTCAGACGCAGTGCGTTTGATACGACGCAGAAGCTTGAAAGCCCCATAGCAAGCGCTCCGAGCATAGGACTCAGAACTATTCCGCAGGGAGCAAGCACACCTGCCGCTACAGGGATTCCGATGCAGTTATAGAAAAAAGCCCAGAACAGATTCTGACGGATGTTTCCGAGAACCTCCCTTGAAAGCTTTACTGCATTAACCGCCGAGGTAAGATTTCCATTTATAAGAATTATATCCGCTGTGTCCCTTGCAATATCCGTTCCTGTGCCGATTGCAATTCCCACATCTGCAAGTGCGAGAGCAGGAGCGTCATTTATTCCATCGCCTATCATTGCGACCTTGCCTTTTTTTCTTAATTCTGTGATTGTCCTTGATTTACTGTCCGGTGTTGCCTGTGCAATTGCCGTTCTTATTCCGGCTTTTTCTGCAACTGCCTCTGTTACAATCCTGTTGTCCCCGGAAAGAAGTACTGGCTCAAGACCCATTTTATAAAAATGCTCTGTTGCAGATATACTATCACTCTTTACTGTGTCGGCAACTGAGATTATTCCAAGATATTCGCCTTTTTCCGAAAAGAACAGCGGAGTGCTTCCGCCGGCAGAAATTTTGTCGGATTTCATCCTCTCATCGTCAGAGATTTCAATGCCGTTTTTCGATAAATATTCAGCTTTTCCGCCAAAACAGTCAAAACCGTTTATTTTGCAGTAAACACCGCTTCCGGTATCTGATTTGAAATCTGTCGATGAAAGTAGCGGAATATTATTGTCCTTGCAGTAGGAAACCACAGCACGACCAAGTGGATGCTCGCTCATTGCTTCAAGGGTATGTGCTATGCAAAGAAGCCTTTCTTCTGAAATTCCTGCTGCGGGGAAAACTCCCATAACGGAAATGTTTCCGCTTGTAACAGTCCCGGTTTTGTCAAGTACTACCGTGTTTATTCTGCCACAAACCTCAAGCGCCTGTGCGTTTTTAAAGAGTATTCCGTTTTTTGCACCCACTCCGCTTCCTACCATAATTGCCACCGGAGTTGCAAGTCCAAGGGAACAGGGACAGCTTATAACCAGTACCGAAACGGCCCTTGTAAGAGCAAATCCAAAACTTTCACCGAGAATCAGCCATACAATCGCAGTTATAATTGCAATAAGTATTACCATCGGTACAAAAACGGCGGCAACCCTGTCTGCCATTTTTGCAATTGGAGCTTTTGTGGAAGATGCATCACTAACGGTTTTTATTATTCTTGAAAGTACCGTGTCGCCGCCGACTCTTGTCGCCCGACATTTTATATATCCCAAGGTGTTTACCGTTGCGCCTATAACGGTATCACCCTCTTTTTTTTCGGACGGAATACTTTCTCCTGTTATTGCCGATTCGTTTACGGCACTTTTGCCCTCCACAATAAAGCCGTCAACCGGAATCTGCTCTCCGGGTTTTACAACAAATATATCGCCGATACAAATTTCAGATATTTTTACTGTTTCCTCGTTGCCATCGCGAATTACAGTTGCAGTTTCCGGTACAAGATTCTCAAGCGCTAAAAGGGCTTTGCCTGTCTTTGACTTTGAGCGTGCTTCAAGAGCCTTTCCGACAGTAATGAGCGCGAGAATCATAGCGGAGGATTCAAAATATAAGTCGTGAAGTAAATGCTCCGCGCCGTGAAGGTCTCCGGCAGAGAGCTTTTTTGTCATTAGAAACAGCACCGCAACGCTGTAAACAAATGAGGCTCCGGAGCCCAGTGCCACAAGGGCATCCATATTCGGTGAGAGATTCAATATTGACTTTGCACCACTTGCAAAGAATTTTTTTCCAATTATCATAACCGCCACACAGCAGAGAAGTTGAACAAGCCCTGTGGCAAGCGGATTGCTTTCAAAAAAGTTCGGCAGGGGAAATCCCAGCATATTGTGTCCCATTGAAAAATACATAAGAACAACAAGAAACGAAACCGAGGTAAGAAGTCGTTTCAGCAATGATTCAGACTCCTTGATATAACGGTTTTTTTCTGATTTTCTTTCGCTATCAGTTTCGCCATCTGCTTTGTCTACCGGAAAACATCCGTAGCCTGCCTTTTCCACGGCACAAATAATCTCCGTGTCCGCCACATCTCCCTCAACAATAAGGCTTCCTGCGAGAAGATTTACCGAACAGCTCTCGATGCCTTCAAGGTTTTTTACTGCTTTTTCAACCCTTGCACTGCAGGCAGCACAGCTCATTCCGGTTACATTATATTTTTTCAATCCGTCACCTCCGAATAAAGACCTGCGGTATGTACCCTGAAAGCAGTATCACAGGCTTTTAAAAACGCACTATCCCTTGACAAATATAAGAATTTGTAGTATGATTGTTCTGATAATTTTATTTTAGACGATTTTTGTTAATTTTTCAATAAAAACCGTGAAAGAATGTTTGAAATTCACAATTCTGCCGGATTTCGGAAGGGGAGAGTTTTTTCTCTCTGCGTGATATTTTACGTTTCTTCTCCTTTTTATATTACAAGTACAAAACAGAAAGGAAATTTGTATGAATCTCCGCGAAAAAACAGAAAATACGATTTTTAATTCGGGAGTAATGCTGTTGCTTTTTTTGATAAGCACACTGCTGTTTAACTCTGCTGCGTTTCTTGTTGGGCTATCGGTGAAGCCGGTGTTTCTGCCGTTGTGCCTTTTGTTTTCCGCTTGCCTTTACTTTTACCTTTTGAAGAAAAAAGATACAAGAATAAGTATTAACGGCTTTGTTCTTGGACTTGCGGTTTTAGTATTTTTTGTTGTGCTTTCAAACAATATATATGATATGTCTTTTGACGGAAACTGGTATCATAAGGCAAGTGTGGGAAGCCTAAAATATGGCTGGAATCCGATATATTCATCACTTGCTGATTTTGCGGCAATGCCTGGCGGTGTGGGAATTGGAAACCTTGCAGAATCCGCAATCTGGGCAGACCACTACTGCAAAGCCCCATGGATTGTCGGTGCAAACATATACAGCTTTACCGGAAGCATTGAATGTGCCAAGGCGGTAAACTTGATTTTTGCATATATTCTCTTTTCTTTTTTGTACCGTTACCTTTCAAAAAAAGGTTTTTCCGTTCTCTCCTCAACAATTTTATCTGTTATTACGGCTTTGAATCCCATAAGTGTTTCCCAGATGTTCACCTTCTATAATGACGGACTTCTGGCATCTGCTGTATTTACACTTATTGTTCTTCTTTGCGACCTTTCCGACAGAGAAAACGACGAGGACATGAGTTTGCAGACAGTGCTGTTGTTTTCTGCGGTAGTTTTCTGTATAAGCATAAAGTTCACGGGACTTGTGTACGCTGCATTTTTCTGCTTTGCCTTTTATGTGCTGTGGCTTGTACGCGCTTATAAAAAGGGTGACTTCAAAAAGGTACTTGCAAAGGCATCTGCTTTTTATACGGTTACTGTTCTTGTGGCGGTACTTTTTGTCGGTTCTTCAAGCTATGTAAAAAATACAATTGAACATAAAAATCCACTTTATCCGCTTTTCGGAGAGGAGAGTGTGGATATAATGACACTAAATCAGCCTGCCGCATTTTCCGGAATGTCGGGCATTGAGCGTTTGTTCTATTCGATTTTCAGTGAAACCTCAAACCTTATGGGAGAGGGTGAGCTGAGACTAAAGCGACCTTTCGAGGTTCTGCCTGAGGAAATAAAACTGACGGCAACCTCGCCGGATACAAGAATCGGCGGTATGGGGCCGCTTTTTGGAGGTATTCTTTGTATCAGCCTTCCGGTGCTTGTAATTGCTGCAGTATATCTTGCATTAAAGAACAGAAGGTGCTTTTTTAACGCACTTTCGGTGTTCCTGCCATCGACGCTTCTGATACTTATTATCAAGGAGAGCTGGTGGGCAAGGTATTCACCGTTTTTATGGCTTGTACCTGTGGCTGCCCTTGCCTTTGTTTTCTGCTGTATTCGCAAAATAAATTTATATGCAAAAGTTCCGGTACTGTTATTTGCTGTATTTTTGCTCTTTACATCTGTTACAAATGTGGGCTTTTTCGCCCTCTATCCCAAAATGGCGCTGGATAGAACATCGGATATAAAGGACAATTTCACCTGCCTTTCAGTGATTTCAAGGGATAGCAATGTCAAAATCGCCTTTGCTACCTATGCGTTCTATGGGATTGAGTACAATCTTAAAGACAACGGAATAAATTATACCATTGTTGCTCAAATCGAGGGCGATGGACTTGACATTTATGACGGTAAGGCGACAGCACAGGTTGACTTTATATTGGAATAACATAATTTCCCGAAAAGAAAGGAACTGTATATGAAATCAATTGTTAAATTGCTTCGACCGCATCATAGCATAAAGAATATACTGCTGTTTCTTCCGCTTGTTTTCGGTGGAAAACTACTTGATAAGACCTTGCTTTTTCGCTGTATATTCGGATTTGTTGCGTTTTTCTTTATCTGCTCTGCGGTGTATGTCATAAACGACATAAGAGATGCAGAAAAGGATAGACTTCACCCCAAAAAATGCAAAAGACCAATTGCAAGCGGTAAAATATCAAAGAAGACGGCGGCGTTTATTGCAGTGCTTCTTGTTGCACTTGCGGTTTTCTGTGATATATTCCTTTGCAGAAGCATTGGTGGTTTTTTTGTGCTGCTTCTGTATTTTGTTCTTAATCTTGGCTACAGTATGGGGCTTAAGGAAGTACCGCTTCTGGATATTGTTATACTTGTTTCCGGTTTTATTCTTCGTGTGGTTTACGGCTCGCAGATATGCGGAATACCTGTTTCTGGATGGATGTATCTCACCGTTATGTGTGCCTCCTTTTATCTTGGACTTGGCAAACGCAGAAACGAGCTTTCAAGGACCGGCGGAGACACAAGAAAGGTGTTAACCTTTTATACATACGGTTTTCTTGATAAAAATATGTACCTGTGCAATACTCTTGTGGTGATTTTTTATGCACTTTGGAGCACCAGCGCCGAGATAACCCAGAGATTCGGTGAAAGAATGATATGGACAGTACCGCTTGTTATGATAATTCTTATGAAATACAGCCTTGATATAGAGGGCGACTCGGATGCAGACCCGGTTGAGGTTGTTGTGCGGGATAAGGTGCTTGCATTGCTCTGCCTTATGTATGCGATAATTGCGGTTTCCGTTATATATTTTGCATAACGGAGTCTGTTCTGTTTTGAAAGATATAATACCGGTGAAAATATTTTTATAAAAGAATAGCACCCTGTTCCGCATTGGAGCAGGGTGCCGAAATTTTTGTTGTGTCAGGCGTTCCGAATAGGCTGAGAGAACCGCGCCATTTCAAAAATTCGGGTATATGCAAAATCTAAGAGTTAAGTAGTGAAAGGAAAAAGTAAAAACCTCGTATCTTTCGATACGAGGTTTTTGGTGGGGGAAGGTGGATTCGGACCACCGAAGTCAGTGACAACAGATTTACAGTCTGCCCCCTTTGGCCGCTCGGGAATTCCCCCTGGAGCTGGTGATCGGAGTCGAACCAACAACCTGCTGATTACAAATCAGCTGCTCTGCCATTGAGCCACACCAGCATATTTAGTTTTGCCTCTCAAACGAGAACAGCGATATTATATCACAGCCGTATTTGTTTGTCAAGAGTTTTTTTGATTTTTTTATTCTTTTATTTACTTTGACAGATTAATCGTTTTTGCGAAAGAAAAATTGTTGAATTTGACCACATAAATATCTTTGCCGGGATTATATCCGCCTATTCTTTGCAAGTGTTTTCACAACAGCCGTTGTTTTCCAAACAAGGAAAATTATGACGGTGCTTTTTAAATATGACCTGCGTTATGCCGGACAATATATTAAGGAAGTAATTTTCTGACGGTGGGCAAACGAACGGTGTTTCTGTTGACATAACTGTTGAAATATGGTAACATAGATTCATAACAAAAACAAGGATGTATAGATGTATATATGAAAGTTAAAAAAACAATATTCCTTTTTGCGGCTTTGTGCGGATTGGTGATTTTTTCCGGATGTGGAAACAATCAGCAGTTGCCCTCGCAAGCGGAAAAGGAAATCACAATGCCAAAGCCCGGCAGTGATGTTGCAGATACAGGCGACGGCAGTATCGAAAAAATGCCGGAAGAAAGTGAGCTTGCAGATGAGCCGGTTTTGGAAAGAGTTTCCTTTGTAGGATGCGGTGACAATATTATTTATTACGGCAATGTAAGAGACGCCGCATCGCTGTCGGACGGCGAAAGGAAATATAATTTCAAGCCCATGTTTGAGCCTGTAAAGGATATAATCGCAGGTGCAGATATTGCTTTTATAAATCAGGAAACGGTTATGGCAGGAGATGGCTACAGTCTCAGCTATTATCCCAGATTCAACAGTCCCCGTGAAGTTGGGATTGACCTTGTGGAGCTTGGCTATGATGTTATAAACATCGCAAACAATCATATGCTTGACAAGGGAGCACCGGGGCTTGAAAATACAATAAAATTTTGGATAGAGCAGGACTGCCTTATGATTGGCGGCTACCAAAATGCAGAGGACTATGACAATATAAGAGTCCTTGAAAAAAACGGAATAAAAATATCGTTTCTTTCATATACCTACGCCACAAACGGTATAAGAAAGCCGAGCTCATCGTCACTTGTAATTCCCTATATCAATGATGAGGATATTATTCGTCAGACAAGTAAAGCAAAGGAAGAATCTGATTTTGTTATTGTATCAGTTCATTGGGGAAACGAGGGCGTGTTCAGACCAAATGACGAGCAAAAAAGAACAGCGCAACTTCTTTCCGATTGTGGGGTGGATGTCATAATAGGTCACCATCCCCATGTTATACAGCCGGTGGAATGGCTTGTTGGCGAAAATGGAAACAAAACACTCTGCGTATACTCTTTGGGGAATTTTGCCGCAGAGCAGGAATACGCCTATAATATGGTCGGTGGCATTATAACATTTGACATAGTTTCGGAAAATGACGGCAAGCCTTATGTGGAAAATCCGGTCTTTAACCCGACGGTATTTCATTTTAATTCAAAGTTCTACAAAAACACAGTGTATCTTATGGAAGATTATACACAGGAGCTTGCAGATGCTCACGGTGTCAGAACCTACTACAGACACTCGCTGACTGTTCCGGGACTTAGAAAATATGTGACGGATAATATTTCTCCGGAGTTTTTGCCGGAGAGCTTCCGGGTACAGCAGTAAAAGGATTCGATAAATTAATATCAGACAGCACATATTCGCAGGATAATACTTGCCTTGCCCTTTACTTTAAGGTCGAGGTCGGTCAGAATCCTGCGTTTTTGCTTTTGTATCTTCCTGATTACTGTTTTACGGAATGGTAGGTGTGTTTTATACATTGGTATGTGTTGCAAAAATTCACTATGCACAAAAAGCGGAAGAAAAAATGTGCAATATGACTATAAAGGAGTGAAGTTTTAATTAGTTGTAGGTGTTTATCTATAAAATTTTCAACAAATTCATATTTTTCCTATTGCAATTTAGACCCTTATCATTTATAATAAATTCCGTTAATGGGGGAAATCTCCAAAACGAAAATATCTATTTGAAAGGATGGCAAAAGATGAAAAGAATTCTTTGCTCTGTTTTGTGTGTTGCAATGCTTGCGGCGTCATTTGTGTTTACCGCCAACGCACAAGGCTATCAGCCTGAAATCGAAGAAAATTCCATTTCCTTTGATTTCAATCAAGTTGTAGGCGGAATCACTAACAAAGATGCTGCGACAATACAGAAAAATGTTGAAAAAGAGGGCGTAAATGCCGTAATGGTAATACCTACACCCAATAATGAAAATGCTACAGGTGACCTGACCATAGACTGTTGGTCACTTCATAAGTATGAGAATAAAGTTATTGTTCCTGAGTACAGATATGTGGGCATAACCTATTATTACGAAACTTCTGCACCTGCATACGACGGACAGCTTTATTTAAGAATCCTCCCCGGTGCATACGATGCGGTAAGCACGATGTCAAAGCTCAGTCAGCAGAATCTTGTAGCGAATGAGTGGACTGAAGCTGTATTCAATTTCAGCGATGTTATGAAGCTCTCCGCCAATGCATCAGAACCCTGGATAAATCAGGTTCATTTCAGACCGTTTAACACGACAGCTGCAAAAGAGATTTCTTCCAAGGACAGATTCTATATCGCAAAGTATACATTCTATAAGAGCAATCCCGACCCCGATGCAAGAGCTACAATAAGATTTGACAAGGGTACTCCGGACGCATCCGGCGAAATGGAAGATCTCGTTCTCAGAAACGGTGAAGCGTATGAAGTTCCAGAGTGTACATTCGTATATCCGGATGCTGAATTCCGTGGTTGGAAGGTAGACGGAGAAAGTTCGCTCATTCAGCCCGGCACACCGGTTGTTTCTTCGGATTTGAACAGAACATATACCGCTGTATGGAAGGTTAATAAGGCAATAGCACCTACTATTGCAGTTGACTTTGCTTCCTATCAGACAGGTGTGGTAGACCACGAGGCTACAGCTACTCTTGAAAGTATGGTTTTTGAGGGTAAGAATGTTTTGAAGATTACTCCCCACCCCGATTTTGACATAGACAGAAGCATTACTATTGACGGTTTCAAATACAAAGATGCAGGTATTGATATTAAAGATTATCAGTACTGTGCAATTGAATACTACTATGAATCCAATCAGCCCCTTGAAGATGCAAAAATGTATGCCGCTATTCTCCCTAACGGAAATATTGTTAGCAGCAGAGTAAGTGTGCTCGCTGACCAGCCGCTTGTTGAGGGTGTGTGGACATACGCAATCGCAGACTTCTCTGAAAAGCTTCAGAAGGGTATAAACTACGGTGCAAGCGATAACATTCTCCGTCAGTTCTGGGTAAGACCTTTCGGTGACACTCTGGTTCAGAATATTTCTGCTGATGATGTATTGTATATCGGTCGTCTTATTTTCTTCAACCAGAAGCCTAA
>JAFWWX010000345.1 GCA_017517985.1 Clostridia bacterium
AATCATAAAGGGAACGGAGGTAACAAAAATGTGTTATGTATTAACGGACAATAACTTTTATGTAGGCAAGGATTTCAGGGGACGCCCTACCGCAGTGACAGCAAAAGAAAAAGCTTATACCTTTAAAACAGGAGTAGCTGCTGATAACTTTTTAAGATGTATTCCAGAAGCAATTAAAAGATATAATTGGGAAGTATGTGATATGGATGAAAGGAATGATGATTTTATGATGCCGGAAGTAAAGAAATTTGGAAACCCAACAAAGACCACAAGTTTGGAAGATGAAAACTTTAACATCTGCGATTTTTTCACACAAGCAATTCAGGTAATGTCTCAGATAGACCGTTTTATTGCGAATATGGTGAGCAACGAACAAATTGTAGATATGAAAATTCTCGATGTGCGCCATTACATAAGGGACAACAACCACAGACTCAGCGCAATCCAAATGCAAAGACTGGGTTATTATCTTCAGGACCTTGAAAAAGAACGCTACGATTACAAATCCAAAAGACTTATTGCATCTATGTTTGCCAACAGTATTGACGCCCTTAAAGACAAAAACAACATCGACAAAATGAACGATGTTGTAACAAGCAAGTACCGTCCTAAAGTTTTGGATGATACCGACATCGAATACATCATCAACAAGAAAAAAGATGTTGCATTTATTGCATAAAGAAACAGGAGGAATGTTTATGGATAATTACAAAGCTATAATGAAGATGAACAAGCAACAGTTAGATGCTTTTCTCGACGGAGTTTATTGCACCGGATTAAATGATGGTATGTACGCAACACTCTTGCCGGAAGATAAAGCCGATGAAATTTTAGCAAAGAATCCTTATGGAGAAGAATGGCTTTCATCTCCTGCAGAGAAAGCTGTTTTACAGGATAATCCTAAAGACGAAGAAAAATACATGTTAGATTCTTTAGCTGCTGCCGTACTTCGTAATGCAGGCATTGACGAACAAGGCAATATCGTCAACGAATCTGGAAACACAATAGTTTTTTGATTTCACAAGATAACCCCGGCACTATAATGTGCCGGGGTTATTCTTCTACTTTTCATAAATTTCTGTTATATCTCTTGCGAGCTGGTACATTTCCTCAACTACATAATCAGGAGATATAATCTTTGCCTGTTTGCCAAAGCTCATAATCCAGGAAAGGAAATGTGGGCTGACTGCAACTTTAACATGGCAGATGAAATGGTTTTCATCTTTTTTGACGATTGGAATATCTGTACCGAATCTATCAAAGACTACGCCGACAAGTTCATTATCAAACTCAATTGAAACATCGGTTTCTTCACCGCTGAACATCTGGAACATTGTCTTCGAGTAATTGGATAAGTCAAATGGCTTGTCTGAAAGAACTCTATCCTCCTCGGTAAGTTCAATCATTTCCATTTTGTCAACACGGTAGTGGGTGTAATTATCATACTTTTCTTTGTATGTAATAAGATAATAGTTTTCATCATCCCAGGTGAGCGCTATAGGTGATTCTGTATATAAACCGCCTTCTTTACGATACACCTTTTTCTTGTTCACATCAAGGTTAAAATACTTGAAAGTTATCTGCTTATTTGCCGCAATAGCCTCGTGAATTTTGTCAACGTTGTAATAAATCTGCTCGTTGACTGTCTTTACTCGATTTGTGATAAACACCTGTCTCTGGAGCTTTTTTGCATTCTCGTGACTGGTGAGTTTTTCAATCTTTGAAATAAGCTCCATACTCTTTTTACGGGTAATGAACTTTGATGCCTGAACACTGTCAACCAACAGCTTCAGTTCAGGTAATTCAAAATCACGACTTGCTATGTAGTAGTTAGTTGTGCGAGTCTTGTTTGAGCAGATATCAAGTCCAAACAACTGTAAGTATTCAAGGTCATCATAAATACTTTTGCGCTCGGCAGAAATGCCAAGTTTTGAAAGCTCAGCAATCATTTCAGGTACAGTAATTGTGTGCTCCTCGTCGGTCTGCTCCATAAGTATCTTTGCCAGATACATCATTTTAAGTTTCTGATGTGATAGTTTCATAGTTATATTCTACCTCAATTCGTAGTTTTTTACGTTAATATAGCCATTTAAATTAAAATTGTTTTAGAAATAGAAAATCACATTTTCCTTATTATCTTTTTCGTTTTATAAAATGGGTATGGTGCATTTATTCGAAGACACTTTTCAACTGACATAACGACCGCTTCAGTTTCCTCATTGTTATATCCTACAGGCACAATGACGCCGTCGCCAACTGATGTACCTTCATCGTCTGTTATATAGTGAAAAACTTGAGAGTTATCATCAAACACAACACCACAGTATATATATTCTTTTTTATCTTTTATATCTTCTTCCTTATTACGCCTTATTTCTTCTTGCTCTTCAAGTCTTCTTTTAGCATCTCTTGCTTTACATTCTTCGATAAAAGCTTTTTGTTTTTTCTCAAACTCTTCCATTTCTTTTTCGTGTTCTTCTACGAGTTTTTGAAAATGAATTTCCTCAGCTCTATTATATGCATCAAAAAACTCTTCCTGTGTTTTGTATTCATAAGGTGATACACCATAGGTTTCTATATCCTTATATGCTTCTCGCCAATCATAATCATCATCTGATTCAAGCGAAAACTCTTCATCCACATAACTATCAACGGCATCATTTTCATACTGTATATCAGAAATCGGGAGTTCTACATCCGGAATAAGTTCATCCAGAAAATCTGTTTCTTCTTTTTGGAAACTTTCACAAACTTTCATTTCCATAGTTATATCAAACAAACTATCTGTACTTCCGTCTCCATCCCAATCATTAACAGGAAACCTGATTGGTGCCATATCAAATCACTCCTTACATAAACACTAAATCATTACTAATCTTTATGGTGTTCATTAAAATAATCCTCTGCATCCTCGTAATCCCAAAAGTCATCATAGTTGTCATAATAAAAGTCTTCGGGATCGCTGTAGTCATATACATCATAAGGATCAGACTTCTTCTTTGTAGTACTTTTCTTAGTTGTAGTTTTAGGTTTTGTTGCTCCGAAATTTGGCATTCCGTCTGAAGTCCAGTAAACCCACTCAAAATATTTTATAACATCGATTACTTTCCTGTCTTTGCATTCTACAATAAGAACTATGTCCTTACTATTGTTAGCATACCAGTAATATTTTGTTTTTCCATATTTAGAACTAGTATCAATTTTATGATAATTTCCAACAACGGTTTTATTGATATCAGATTCACTCATTCCTTCATAAGGAATTTTTGTTTTCAGCTTAGCATAATACTGGCGTTCACTTTCTGCGACCTTACGCATCAGCTCTTCATCTAAGCGCTTTCGTTCATCCAGATATTCTTCATACTGCGGTTTGAAATTTTCTTTAAAAGTCTTTATTTCTTTGCATAATTCACCGTTATAATCTTTCGCTATAAGTTCCAAATAGCTATTAACTGCAGGCATATAAGCTATATATTCACTTTCAGAATTATATTCAATTTGTGCCAGGGCATAAGCATATAACGGAACTGTATTTTTGTACGCCTCGTTCAGCTTATTATATTTCACATCATCCTTAAACTCTTCCCTGTCCAAAAGGTTTGGATTTGCTTTTTCAAGTTCCAAAAGCGCACCTTCATAAGAACCGTTCTGAATCAAAGTGATTGCATGATTATATGCGTTGTCAATTGATTTTTGATTCAAATAGATTCCACCGAAAATCATTGCAGTTACTAATATCAAAACAATCGTTATGTATAATACTTTTTTCACAGCTTTCACCTCAATTCCTAAAATCCGATTTTATCCAAAGAAAGTGGCAATAATTGCAGCAACAATAGATACCACAATTATAGACACAATAACAAGGGCGGTATCTTCAAGATTAAAAACACTTAAAATTCCGGCAGCAATAAATATTGAAGCCACTGTAGCGCATCCAGCACCAAAGTTTGACATCCCGCCATTGCTTCTATAATTGTTATTGTTATTATTCTGAGTTGATTGCTTGTAAATATTATATTCTATAAAATCATCCTGAACATCTTTTTTACCATCTTTATTCCAATCGTAAAATGCCATAATATTCTTCTCCTTACCTGTTTACCAAAGCCGCGATTACACCGCTTAAGACCCCTACCAGTATGCTAATTATAAACACAAGTAAATATGGAGGTTTCTCTTGTTTTTCTTCATAAGGATGGTTTTTGTAATAAGGTACTTTTTCCTTGCCATCCATTGAAGATGTGTCGTTATAAGAATAATCGCCATTGTAATTTGAT
>JAFWWX010000033.1 GCA_017517985.1 Clostridia bacterium
CCTTTTTCAAAAAATGTCGGATTTTATACAATCATTTTACTACAATAAATTCCCATTGTCAATATATCCACTTGACAAAACAAAGCTCCGTGTGGTAAAATATCCTTTGTAATTTGCATACGGAGAAGTATCAAAGTGGGGCAAAAACTCATAACGGACATGACTCGAAATCCCCTCGGTTACACTGTAACTATACCCTCACAAATGGCTTAACCGTGCGGGTTTAAGCGAGGTTCAAATCTTGTTTTCACACCCTTATCTAGCGGTTTTTCTAGCCATTTCTAACGTTTTTCTAACAAAAATTTAAAATTTGCTTGGTTTTTTCTCCGTTAAATCGGAGTTCAAACATACCTGGAGATGTACCCAAGTGGTTGAAGGGTCTGCACTCGAAATCTTGTGAAGTTAGTGGAAGTGTGGACCACTTCAAAACCGCATAAACACTGGGTTTTTAATAAAATTAAATATCAAAGTTTTTAGCAGTTTCCAAAAAAAGTTTCCAAAAATCTGCAACCCGTGATTTTTGTGTAAATCTTTAAAATTTGTGAGCTGTTGAAATACATCCGGAGAAGTATCGAAGCGGTCATAACGAGAACGACTCGAAATCGTTTGACGGTTAACCCCGTCCGTGGGTTCGAATCCCACCTTCTCCGCCATCGGTGAGGTTTTTGTATTAACAGAAACCTCGCTTTTTCTTTGGAAACTTTTTGGAAACTCTCATATGCTTACAACCCCTGCAATCGCTGCAAGTGATGCAGTCTTTGAACTTGCATCCAAATGAGCATATATGTTTGCAGTTGTTGCAAAGTCACTATGTCCTAACCACATTTGAATATCCTTTAATTGTACTCCGTTATTGAGCAAAAGCGATGCACTTGTATGTCTGAGATCGTGAAAGCGTATAGGACGCAAATCATTTTTAGTTAAAAGTCTCTTAAAAGCCGATGTGACATAGTTAGGCATAATCAATCCACCAAGCTCATCTACCATTACATAGTCAAGCCATTCTTTGTTATAAGAACGCTTAAACTTCTTTCGGTACATCTCCTGGCGTTCTTTAATCACAAGCAGCCTTTCTTTAACAGCCATATCAAGCGGCAAAGCACGCAAACTTGATTTTGTCTTTGCTCTGTCTTTTGCTACAATCTTTAATTTGCCGTTTACTCTCGGTGTAGTTACTGTATGATTTATGTAAAATACATTATTTGTTAAATCAATAGCACTCCATCTTAAACCAACACATTCACTGCGTCTTAAACCATAGAATCCGCCCATCAAAACAGGAACCTCAAGATTTGTGTCTTTAGTCAGTTTGAAAACCTTTGACAATTCATCCGCACTATAAAATTTTCCTACATAATGATTTTTCTCAGGTTTATCAACTTCGTCTATAGGATTTTCTGATATCCAACCGTTTTTTCTTGCAAAAGTAAGAGCAAGCCTTATTATCGCATGATAATGAATAACCGTATTAGCAGTTACTCTCTGAAGCTGAATATCATAGAATTCCTGTATATCTCTTGCATCTAAATCTTTAAGTTTTATGCCTTGTTCTCTGAAATATGGACCAATAGGACTTTTGATGTTACCTTCATAACTGGCATATGTAGTATCTTCTATTGGTTTCTTTCTTTTACGAGTGTATGGCAAATAAAGTTTTAAATAATCAGCAAAGAGTAGGTTTTCGATTTGCTCTTTTGTCAAGTCTGTCAGATTGATCTTATCAAGTGCATCTTCGGAAATTTCTATAGATATAGTCTTTTTCATTTCTGCAGATGTATCATCGACAAGTGTTGCTACAAACAAATCTTCATCCGGTATCTCAAAATTCATAAGAATTTGTTCGGACATATTCTTTGCCTTTGTTTTATTACCACGAACAGGCAATTTAGTTGGGAAACTTTTGTCCTTTCTTTTGCCTGCTGCATTTTTGTAAACCAGAATAACATAGTAAAAGCCTTTGACTTCTTTCAAATAGGCTTTTACATCTATTTCTAAACCTATTTTTGTTTGTTTAATCATGGTGTTTACCTCCTGAAAATATTTACCTCCCTTTATGGAAAAAAATTAAACACCATCCATTGACGATAATAATTATATCAATGAGATGATGTTCTGTCAAAAAATTCAATTTGTTTTCAATAAATAATTTACTAAATCAACTTTAGTAACACGATATTCTCTTCCGACTTTCATACTGGATATTTTACCATCCTTTAGCAGTTTGTATCCTGTCTTGGTGCTTATGCCGCCTAATATTTCACATAACTGCTCAATGCGAAGTAGTTCGGGATAAGCCTTAAACATTTTCATATATTCGCTTCTTTTTTTCTTTTCCGACATAATAACACCTCCGTCTATTAAATAGGTAGTTAATTTTTATAACGCCCCTCTTTAACAGCCGTTGGCACGGCGTACATAGCATTTCAGCTCCGCCGGGTTCTCCGCCGGGTGCGTACACAAGTATCAATTACTAACTGTATGTTTCATCGCATCCCGATTTGCCAATCAATCGGTTTATAGTCTGATATTCTTCGCTCGTGCAAGAAAATAGCAGTCTTGGCGTATCAACTAATGTGCTGGCGACTTTTACCGCCCATACAGTCTTACGATTAAAAAGGTGCTATTCAGTTGTCAAGGAGCAATAGATGAATTAACTTCATCTTTGGAAGTCCCCCCTGCTTCGGGGAAGTGCGGGGAAGTCCAAATTGTCTGGAATAGCTTTAAATTCACTCATTAACTTTCTGACGGTTTTGAAAATTTGTTGATAACATTTATCAACATTCTTTTATCATTTTCGCTTAAATCATCAAGCAATCTCAATAACAAACTTTCTTCGTCATTGGTTAAATATGATTTCGGTGAATCGTATTCCATTTTAAGAAAGATACCGCCGCTATTACCGGGACGGGTTTCAATAGGCATCACACTGCTCAGGAACACAATATCATTCAATATTGTCTGTTTGCTAACGCCATACTTGTCCATTAAAATTTTAGTTGTCGTTGCCTTTTCTTTAACCAACAACAACCTGATGCCTTCTCGTCGTTCATATGTTGTCAGTCGTTCCTTCACAGTGAGCACCCCCTTTCTTGGTACCCATTATACAAGTCAAAGGTCAAAGTCACCTTGACCTTTGAAAAAAAAGTTGAAAAAATTTTTCGCAGGTCAAATATCAACAAAAGGGATGCATTATTCCAATAGACAAAAAAGACCATAGAAAGCCTATCAACGATAGAATTTCTATAGTCTTCTTTAAGTATAATATGTAGTTTAGGTATAGGAGGAGATAAATCAGAATATAAGTTTCTCATACAAGTACCTCGTAATTTACGCAAGCCCAACAAAAATGCACTACGGTTACAGTTGCCGCAGTGCATCCACTTGTGAAACTACAAGAACCTTATATTACCTTGTCTTTAACACATCAAAAGCAACACCCCGACAACTAAAATTAAATTCATAGACTGCTACGATAACTGTCACGGATATCACTCCTTTCGATATGTACCTTAATCTGACACCTTCTTTTTTTCTTTAACATTTTTAATGTAATATTCAACAGCCTCAAGTAAGATTGCTTTTTCTTCCTGTGATAATAGCTGTAGTCTTATATTGATTGAATTCGTTAAATAATCAGGAGTATTTTCTTTGTATTCTATTCCTGCAAGATAGTCAAGGGACACCCCGAGCATCTGAGCTATTTTAAATACCTTTTCAAATTCCGGTCTTGCGAGTCCGTGTTCAATCTTTGAAAGATATCGCTGTCCGACACCGACTTTATTTGCAACAACATCCTGTTTATATTTTAACTTGGTTCTTTCGACCTTCAATTTGTGACCTAAATCTTCATAATTCATCATTTTCACTTCCTGTCGTGTACCTTATATTTTATCAAATTTTGTCGTAAAAATAAATGCCTCAACCCTGCATCTTTAGAACTGTATGTAACAGTTTTGATGGAATTATGATGAATCTCGATATTTAATTAGAATAAAAAATGAGTTTTGGGGAAAGTCGCACTTTTCTATTATATCACAATACGCCACCAGAATACATTTCTCATTTTTAGTTCCACCCATCGTTAAAGAGTAAAAAACAACGGTTGGCAGAAACATCATACCAACCGCAGTTCATATATTTATCATATTTATTTTGATTTAGGTTAATTTCACTTATAAGCGGTATTACTCCATTTCACTAAATATTAGGTTCTTATTGACGATTCTTTAAATTTTTAAGAATGTCATTTATATTTGATTCGTTTGTAACACCCGGATAATCCTGTTCAAAGCCTATCAAGATTTCTTTTGAACGCTTTTCTTCAGCATTAGTAGAAGCATATACCTGCTCATAATTTCCGGTATTTATTGCATCTTCAATAAACTTCTTTGAATCTGTCGGAAAATCATCCCAACCACCATATAGGTTATTTACAGCTATATTTATCATTTCTAAAGTGATCGGTTCATCCTTCCTTTCATGTTCTGCCAGAATTCCTATAATGTCCGATAAGTCATTTTTGTATTTTCTTCCCGAACGAAGTTTCATAGCTATTAAGTATTCAGATGCTATGGTTCGTATTTCTAAAACATTAGAAAATGTCTTATAATGTACGGAAAATTCATTTAACTTTGGAGAATAAGAGCCGGTACGCATAAAATCTGTGTTAAGCCATCCGTTAGGCAATTCATATTTATCTCCAACTCTGTTTATGGCATCTTTCATAGAAGATGCAGCATGTATGATCGCATCTACATCAGTTGTCATATCTCTAAAACCATAATTAACGAGTATTGCTGCACCGCCAATCAGAATAATTTCAGCGGGCATAGATTTACCATTGATTTTTCTAAACTCTTTTGCGAGTTCTTTCAAATAAGTGTCAAGATTTTCCTTTGTGAAAACATTTTTGTTATCAGATGACATTGCGCACCTCACTTTCTACGATATTAAATCGTCTGAACTCAGGAATAGCATCACGATAGGCTTCTTCTTTTATAGCTTCGCTTTTTGATACAGCAAAAGCAGTTAAGATACTTACCGGATAAACCGTCTCCTGTAGCTTACACCTTCTTATGTCATTATAATCTGCACAAACAGGAACATTGTTCTCTCTGCTTATATAATCGAGCATAGCAAGCAGATATAAACTTTCGGGATACCACTCTTTATCATATAATTTACGAATTTCATTATTTTCAAGTGTATCTATGATAAACTGAATATCGCCCTTTTCTTTTACCTGATGGCAAACATTACTCTTATACAATTCAAAACTGCTTCTGGTTTCAAAGCAAGGTTCAAGTAAAGTTTCCATTGGAACATCAAGTTCTTTTGCAAGTTTATATATTGTTTCAGCAGTACATTTTTCAAGCTGTGCTTTGCCACTTAATATATCTGTTATTGTTGTATAAGGGATGCCGCTATTCTTGGATAAGCGATAGCGAGTTATATTTTTATCTTCCATTATTCTTTGGATTGTCATATTAATCCACCTTCTTTCAATATATATTATATCGGTTGACCGAGATAATGTCAATAGTTTTCGCAAAATTTATAAAAAAGACTTGTATATAGTTTCAACCATACACAAGCCTTTTAATCATTTATGGGATTATTTGAGCATATCTTTGAACGCCTTACCTACCTTGAAAGCAGGAACTTTGCAAGCCGGAATCTCAACCTTTGCTTTTGTCTGAGGGTTAGTTCCAACACGAGCTGCTCTCTCACGAGCCTCGAATGTACCAAAACCTACAAGCTGTACTTTATCTCCAGCCTTTACAGCATCTTCAACTGTATCAATAAAAGCCTTGAGCATAGCTTCAGCATCTTTTTTTGATGCACCTGATTTTTCTGCAATAGCAGTAACTAATTCAGTTCTATTCATTATATTCACCTCCGTCTTGGAACATTATACCATAAAATTCTATGTTTTACAACAAAAAAAATAGCCGCAGAGGAACTAAATCCTCTACGACTACCTTTTGTGACATCAATCTCCTTATGCACAGTTGCGTTCTTTCCATTCTTCGAGAATCTCCCACAAGGCATTTTCACACTGCTTACGAGTGTAATTAGCCGGGAAGTATTTACGGAGTTTGGAATAATCTATTGATAATGTAGTTTCTATTTCATCAACGGATAGTATTTTGAAGATTTCATCTTCATTCAATGTACCGTCAAGAAACTTCTTTTTAAGTTTTTTTGCCTGTTGCAAATTCACTTTGCACTCTACAAATTCAATCTGATTGTTTAATGCAACCTGCATCTTAACATTCAAAAAAGATATTTCTGCACCTGCTGTAACGGGAATGATTTTCTTATCAACCTTATCCAACAAGTCGAGTATCAATTCTGTAAGGCGTATGTACCGTCTTATCTGTCTTCCGCTTTTATCAGCATCTTTTCCTATTATTTCTGAGCTGATCAGCAGAATTTCATCATCTGCATCTAAAATTTCTCTTTTGCCTTGATGCTTGATTGCATCCAATTTAAGTTTATAAGCATACGCTTTTTCACTTGGCAAGAGATTTTCTCGTTGCAGATTACAGTCAACAAGCATAATAGCCGCTTCATCATCATCCAGCTCCATAATGGTAGCAGGGATTTCAGTTACACCGGCAATTTCACAAGCACGCTTTCTTCTGTGTCCTGAAATAATTTCATACTTGTTGTTTTTTATCTGTCTAACGATAATCGGCACAAGAACACCAACAATCTTGACACTTTCTGCAAGTTCTGTCATTGCCTCATCATCTATCACATGAAATGGTTGAGCCTCGTAAGGCACAAGATCTTTCAGCGAAAGATTAACTACTTCTTTATGCTGCATAGGCAACCTTCCTTTCAGGCAATCGAGCGAATGTATCTTTGATAATATTTTTGAATGACTCTTGATGAGAAAAGTCCACATGAGTCCATTCTTCATATATCTGTTCTAAAACATTCCCACGAAATGACAGAATCCTTTTAATCATCTCTCCCGTAAACTCATAACCGTTCATCAGAATGATGTAAATTTCTTCGATACAAAAAATCTTATATGACCGGTCATAAATCTCTGTTGAGTTAAGCGAAAGGAGTTCTTTTTTGAATTCGGCATAATCATTTTCTATTCTCTGTATTACACGATTTCTTCTTTTCATAAACTACCTCCGAAAACATTATAAACGACATTGTTTTCAAACAACTGTTTAGGTGTATAGGTTCCGATTAGTCTTGTTACCTTTTCATCATAACCCTTTGCACCTTTTTCCCACTGTTGTTTTGATAACTCATACAACTTTTGACTGAATTCGTTTTTGAACCCAAGCACTCTCATTGCCTTGATAATACTTGAATCCACATCAACGAGAAACACAGGCATAAAATATCCTTGCTTGCCGGGATTTTTCAAACGAAATTCTTTGTATAAAGCCATATTGAAAGGCATATTGAAAGACATTACATTATTAAGATTTATGTTTACGAAAATAACATCTTCAATGTAAGACAGCGAAACATAAATCGGTCCTTTATCAACCGCTTTAATTTCTTCATCTGTTATATTGCTTAATGTTATCGTGCATTCGCACATATTATCTCGTGTCTCAAATGTTCCGCCTTCGCCAACTAACACGCCGTCAAATTTTTCGCCTACTGAATATAGTTTAAAACCATACTGTTCCATAATGTTTACCTCCATTTATCTGATGTTCACATATAATTTGAGTGGTCTGGATAAATCAACCTCTGCATATTCTTCCTCTATAGCATCAACTTCATATCTTCCGTTTAGCGTTGCCGTAGTTCCTGTGTGGTGTTTACTATTGCTTTCTTTCCAGCACTCTTTAATACTCTTGTATAAAGAAAGTTTTTCTGCAATATCATATTCACCAGCACAAGCCATTGCATTACCAAAATAAACATATTCTGTCGAACTGCCTTTAAGATAGAACCCATATGTAATAAGTCTTTTCTGCATCTTTCTTCTGCTGCGAAGAAAATGTTTTACTTCTGCAACAACCTTTTCTTTTTCGCCTTTTGACAACAGATAGCCCCACATATATCCCGATGTATCCACATCAAGTTTTTTGTACGAACCATCAGCTTGCAAAAGTGAGATATAGAAAGTTTCCGGTGCATACTTATAACCAAGACCTACTCTGAAACATCTGCTTACTTTTGACATTACTTTACACCTCCACAAATATTGACTATCAGCTCGTAAATCTCTTTCCACGAAGATACTCTAATTATTCCGTTTGCTTCCGCATCATAATTTTGATTATGTGGCGCATTCATAAGGAATTTTCGATAATCTCCGCCGATGTGATTATGTACTGCATCATCAATTAAAATATCGCCTTTAATCATTTGTTTTTTGCTGGTTACAATAACATTTCTCCAAGAGATATACGGAAAATACTTTAATATTACTTTTTCAATCTTAGGTTGAAATGTTTTATAATGTGCACTTGTGACAACATAAACATTATGCCCGTCATCAATCAGTTTCTTTATGTACTTTATACTGCCTTCAATGGGCTGAAGTTCATCCCACAATTCAGGATCGTGAAGAGGTGCATATATCTGCTCCTTTGTCAGTGCAGTAAAAATTTGCATTAAATCCCATACACAAATATCTGAGTTTTTGATTGACAATCCGTATTGCTTATTTAAGCGTGCTATCCAAACACTCATAAGGTCAACCATAGTATCATCCATATCAACCAGAATTGTTAGTTTTTCCACTTTCTTTCCTCCTTTTTTCATCTTCATCTTTAGGACAGTAGTTTTTATATTTACATATTGGCAAATCCCTTAATTTCACACCACCAAGTCTTTTTTCCTTTGCGACCTGATAAAGACACAAGGGCAATCCCTTTCCCAAAGGATGAATTACATACACACAATCTTCAACAGGTTTCTTGATTTTTGCCATAGTAACTACGCCGCCATCCTTTCTAACACTTGTTTTTCAGGTGCATCGAATTCTTCGCTGCCGCATCTTTTACGGAACATCTCATCTTCCGAACCGAGCCTCAGCCATACCTCACTTGGATAAACAAGCATATTGCATACCATATCTACTACTGTAAATTCTGCAACATCTTTATACCATTCAGGTTTATATCCATTCATACATTGAATTCTTTTACACCAGTCGTACTCCATCTTGAATTTATCGCCTATATTGAATGCAGTATCCATTTCAACCTCATCAGGTTTCCATGTATCTCTGGCACCCTTTAATACCTTTAATAACAATTTTCTTCCTCCTACAGATATGTTTTATCAATTTGTTTCTCATTTTCATCAAGCCAATAATACGCAGGACACATATCGCCGAGTTCTCTCTTTGCCTCTCTTTTATGCGAAGCAAGAATGTCTTTGTCGGTTACAATGTAGCCTTCACCCATAATCTCAATACTACCGTTTTTAAGTTTCTTTACATAATAAAAGAAATTATCATAAGTCCCTTTGAACGGTTCAATAAACAAGGTGAATTCTCCGCCGTACCCTTCGTTAAAAGATTTTGAGCAATAATATGCTGCCTTTTTTCTTAGCTTGCTAATTTGCATACTTCCTTTCATAACAACCTCCTAAAAATCTGCTTTAATTACTTTCGCATTCAATACTTGCAGTTTTAGACAATTCTCCCACAATTGACAGAACTGTTTTTTCACTACCTGCTTCCATATAAAAGTCGCTTACTTTTAATATTGATTCATCCGTGATGCCATTACACAAAGAACACTCAGGTCTTTTCAAGATAACACCTTCGTCTATGTCTCTGTACGAATAAGGCATAGTTGAAAGAATGTCACAACCACAAGCCCAGCATGTATGCAACTTATCGCTGAATATTTCCTTGATTTTTTGCAATGCCGCCTTGTCTTTTCTAAAACACTTTTTCAGCTTCTTGAGGTTCTTTCTGTAAAACAGAATCAGAACATTCCCATTATCGTCCTCATAATATATCGGGGACAATTCTTCTCTGTGTTTTTCTAATTTTTCTACAAACGGATAAATCTCATTTTCATATACAGCGCCCCTTGTATAGAAAGCACAGACAATATTTTTATGATTTGAAAGATGCCATTTGATAGAGTCAACTAACTGCATAACAACCTCCTAAAAATCTGCATTTATACCTTTCATAATCGCTTTTTCAGTTCCATGCTCTTTTTGGCATTCATATATCTCATAAAATGCTTTGTTGTCATACTCTCTGCAGACATAGCATTCATAAGACCTACCAACACAACCGCCATTATCTCTGTAAGTGTATGGGAATGGTCCATAGATACCGCAACGGCATCCGGTACATCTGTGTACTTTGCCGGCTGCAACCTCTTCAGCAATCTCAAACACTTTACTGTCAAATTTGAATTCATCAAGCATTTCCTGCAGTTTATCTGCGTAAAAGACTATCAACTCCGACTTTCCGTTTTTCTCATAATGAAACGGTTCAATTCGTTCATGGCACTCCATAAGTTTTCTCAAAAATTTAGCGTTTGGAGAGCCGTCGTCAAATTCTTCATGAATCATAGAACATATAAGCAATCTTTCAGAGTTTTTTTCAGTATTCATATGTTACCTCCTAAAATAGCAGGAGGATGCCGCAAGCACCCTCCCGAAAATTAAATCTCCATACAAGAATTTATGCAGCCATAGGCATATTCCAAATTTGCGCATTTCTGACGCCCATTCCGAACTGATTGCACATATCACGAAGCATTGTAAATTCTTCGTCTATGCCTGATAAATCCCTCTTTAGTATCATCTCATAATCTCTTTTCTTGGCTTCAAGCGATTGGATTTTGAGAACCCAACGATCAAGAATTTTTTGACTTGTGTTTCCGTTTTGAATCAGTTTCCCGATGCGTTTCTGGTATTCCTCAATTTCCCGTGCCATATCAAGATAAAACTCATGAGCCATCTTTTTTCTTTGCTTTTCATCATCCGCAACATACATTGAATTTATGCTGATATATTTAGCGTCCCTTTTACTGTTAGGATAGGTATATAAGTTTTCGTTACCTACCAACTCCATAAAGTCCTCTAAAAGCTGAATTTTGTGCATGTATGCCTTCGGGATGAAATAGTGATGACCTCTTGCGGATATGCTGATTGCATTCATTTGTGATATATATTTTCCTGCCATAGTTTCAATACTGCGGTTTCCAATACAATCCTGATACAGTTCAAACATCTGCTCAGCCTGTCTAAAATATCCTCGTATATCTCTGCCGGATGTGTAATCAACATCTGAAAGCGTTATCGTTCCGCTTGCCTTATCAAGAATGATGTTTGCAAGTTTTTTGTATGTATTGGTGCTCTCATACAAGGTTTCCTCTACTAACTCACGGGACAAAACTTCTGACTCAGCTCGTTTATTATCTCTGCAATATATTCTGGTTACTTTCTTTTCGCCATTTACAGATTCTTCGATGCTGTCATAGATTTCTCCCGTTGCACTTCTATATGCATCGGTAATTGAAATTTTTTCGTTTACCTCAATAGGAAAACCTATCTGCTCACAAACACTTTTAACACTATCCACTTTAACGACCATATTGGGAAGAGAATAATACATATACTTACCCATAATATTCTCTGCCTGACCGTTATCTGTGTTTATCGCCATAAACTTATTTATACCATTACTCATTTTATAACCTCCTTTAAGCGGCCACAGGCATTGCCTGTGACTGCTTTTCTAATACTTTAGCGAGAAAATAATCATCTAAACCTTTGTATGCAGGGTTCCAAGTGCAACTAATGTTTTCTACACCCGTACCGTTAAGTGCTGTCCTAAGTGCTATCATAGCCTTTTTTACTTCGGGCTTTGAACGCTTATCCATATCCATAGCCTCGTAAATTCGAGTTATTCCCAATTCATTGATTATCTCAGGAAGATATGTAATTGCATTTACACCCGGAACAGCTATAAACAACTGTCCGTTTGATAAAACACTTGTTACATCTGCTTTCATTGCGCCTTCTGTCAAACAAGCTTCTTTTGCATTTGTATCACCAACAATGTGTATCCACGGTTTAGCTCCGGTTCCGCTCGGATAGTGTTTACTTGAAAACCATCTGAACTTCTTTTCATCTGAATCCGCCGGAACATCCAATCGCATCTGCAATCCTTGGATATATCCCTCGTGATTGCAGACCGGAATAAAAATACCACCGTGTTTGTTTATATACATCTGCAAATCGCCATATTTATCAATATAAAAACCGGGGATACCGATTAAGTCGTGTTTAGATGCAAGTTTTTCTAAGACCTCACGCCTGAACACTCTATCCATCGGCATACTGCGATACATAAACTGATGAATGTGCCTGAATGACAAACCACGCATTTCAAGTGCATGTCTGTGTGCCGTATTTAGTTTTAGAAGACTTAAAAAATCATAATATACATTATGCCTGTCCTCAATTGACCGAATCGGCATTTCATCGACTTCACTATACTGCACTACAGCAGGCTCAAAATTTTCTTTATTTCCTCTTAAAACTTCACACGCCTCTTTATTGGATACACCGTACAACTTTGCATACAATGTAACACTGTTTCCGCTCTCTCCGCATTTAAAACAATTAAACCGTTCTTTTTGACGATTGATACCTAAATGATACTTTCTGTCATTACAAAACGGACATAATGCCTTAAACTCAACATCGTTGCTGTTTTTCGGGTGGAATTGTATCCCGCAATACTTTGCAACCTCAATTATGTCAAAATGTTCATACTCAAAAGCCATATTACGCAGCCTCCTTCATTTGAACATTTTGAAGTTGAGGATTATGAACTGCAAGTTCAGTTCCTCTTGCATAGGCTAAAATAACCTGACCTCTTACCGGACTCAGCTTTGTTGTAATACACTCTGCATTGTCAATGTAAGTGGGATATTCAAGACCTGTAAGCCTTGCAAGTAATTCCGAAACCTCCAATCCTGCTTTGATTTTCTCAGAGGTAGAGAGCCAGCGATAATCTTTGCCATCATAAGTGAACACAAAGACATCTTTAATTTCTCCGGTTGTTTTGGCAACATCATAGAGTTTTATAGATGCTCGGTTCATTTTAAGCTGGTTCAAAGTAATTTCCGCTTTCTTTGCAGCAAATTCTCCAACAGCGTGAAGAAGGTTTTTAACCTCAATTCTTCGTGCATCATTAGCAGCAACACTCTTTTCAATGGCTGCAATTTTCTCGGGAATTTTATCTGTTTCACAAAGAAGCTCAACCTCTTTTGCATAATCATCCGCCTGTTTAATAAGGCTTATAAGTTCCGCAAATTCTTCTTCAGTAAGATTGCCGTATTTGATTTTGTCTTCAATCATTGCAATTTCAGACACATCAGCAGTCCCTAAAGAAGCGAGTTCTGCCTCGTATTTCTTGATATCCTCTGCCTTAAATTCTTCGAATTTATCTTGGCTTTTTTTATCAAGCTCCAGAAGTTCCTTTTGTGCTGATACTGCACTCTGTCCTTTTACAACAGTTTCATCATACTGCTTTTTAAGTGTTGCAATGATTTCTCTGTAGTTAGACTCGGTAACAACTGAAAAACATGTGGGGCATTTATCTCCAACCTTAATTCCTTTTGCCTGCGCTGCAAGCTTAGAGCATAAGGCTTTTAGGCTTTCAATTTCTGCATTTACCTTTTGTATTTCAGCAGCAAACTTTGAAACATACTGTCTGCTTTTAGCTTCAGCCAATTTTTCGTGTAGGCTTGCACGCCTGTCGTTAGATAATGATGTCGCAATTTTAGCCTGTTCAGACTTTAACGCTTCAATATCAATTCCGGCAAACTGCTTTTCTTCTAAAGCGGTTTTCCTATCTACAATGCTTTGACCTCTCTGCAGAACTGCGTCAACCTTTTCTGTGGCTTCTCTCTGTTGTGTTTTTAAAGCATCAATCTGTCCTTCAAAATAAGTAGCGGTTTCGTCAATCTCCTTTAACTCTTCGCGCTTTTTCTTAGCGTAAAATTCAGGATCAAGCAGACTTTCATTTTCAAGCAGTGACCTTGTGTTTTCACTAAGCAATGCCAGAACATCCTCTTGTTTTACAGGAGGCAGAAGCTTTTGCAAAAACTCTCTGCCACTGTCTGCAACCCTTTCTATAAAATACAAAGGATTCAGTACCGAAAGAAAAATATCCTTTTCTGCAAATTGTGTCGCAAGGTCCGTCTGGCGTAATTGCAAGGTATCCATAGCAATTGTTGTGTTACTGCCGTTTCTTCTGCGGATAAGAGTATGTACTTCGCCGTTTTCATCAACGAATCTGACTTCAACTTTTATTTCCTTACATTCGGAATTCTGAAGTCTGTCACAGCTCTTTTCACCCCAAAAGGGAGTACCGCAAAAAGCATATGCAATAGCATCAGCGATTGTGGATTTACCCTGACCGTTTCCGCCGGATATATAGGATAATCTGCTTAAATTAACCTCGTAAGGTTCCTTAAATCTCTTAAACCCCTCCATTTTTACGCTTAAAATACAAAACTTTTTTATTCGTTCCCTCATAACAATTTACCTCCATCTTTTATGCCGCCAGCTCATAGGAATCAAGAATTGAGTAATTGCCATAAGCATTTTTACCCGTTCTGCCTTTTAGGTTCATAATCTTGATACCTACCTTGAGATTAGGATCGGCGCCGTTCATAAACACAGTGCTTTTGCCGTTACCTTTGGATAATTCGAGCTTACTGCGTTTCTTTTCACCTTCGCCCTCAACACGAATGTTTGTAATTTCATAAACTTCCGCTTGAGAATTTCCCTGTTGCTGTGGCTTCTGTCCTTGTTCTCCTGTAGGAGCAGGTGCTTTTGGTGCAGATTGGTTGTTGCCTTTCGGCTGATTTCCTGTAGGTGCTTGTGTGTTTCCACCTAAAGACGCTGCAACTTTTTCACCAAAGACATTTTTTATAATACCAAGGTATTCTGCTTTCAAACGCTCCTTTTCAGAATCAGCGACTACATAACTTTTACCTCTTTTTGTCGCCTTAACCCATACAGGCTCCATCTTATACATATATCTACCGACATTCCATTTGACTGCGGCTCTTTTGAAAGAATCACTAAGTCCGCCTTTGATAGACTCTATATCCGTATTTTCTGCACCGTCAGTTTTTCCAAGCCATTCCTTTCGTTCTTCGTTATACACATAAATAGTGCAAAGCTGAGAACGAATTTCCTTGACAGTGGTTTTATCCCTTTCGGTAACTGTTTCGGTATAGGTATGCCAGCTTTCGTAACTGTCATTCCAATTCTTCTGACCGATAACCTGGTCGAATCTGTCCTCGACAGCTCTTGCATCTAAATACGGAACTGCAAAGCCTTCCAATTTAGTCGTATCGACATACTGTAATCTCCAGTGAACATCTGAATATGGGAACGGTTGTCCCAATGCTTCCAAAATTTGATTATCACTCATATAAAATATCCTCCTTAACTATTTACGAAGTCCTGCAAAGTACGGTTCATAGGTATCAAGACATCGGTATAATAAAATTCCGGTGTTTTATCCTTCAGTGTTTCAAGCAGATTTCTCAACTCCATATCAAGCTTTGTTCTGCCTGTATGGTAATGGTCGTTATTGTTAGGCATTGCCATTATAAGATGCATAACCCCGTCAAGCTGATGTAACGACTTTATTCTCGGCAGTCTGTTACCACCGCAACAAAGTCTAAAATCACTGACATTAGATAGTGGATATTCATACATCTTTGATTTAGGTGTAAGCATCCCTTCATCCACAACTCCGAGATTTACGCAAGAAATATATTCGCCTTGTATTGTGAAACCGAACACTAACCTCGGAAGAGGAAAATTCTTGTATTCAGTATTCATATACACAATGTCGCTATATCTTGCAGGAAACTCAATACAAAGTTTCTTACAATCTCGGTCTCCGATTGCAAAATGAAACGAACCACTTGGCAAAATACCGCTTGAAACTGCTCCGGTCCTTATAGAGTCCCTGATACAGTTTATAAACACATCTGGCTCAACCGTCTTTACTTTTTTTACTCCGTTTTCAACATCTTCTACAAACACTTTTCCGTCAGTATTGATATGAATAATCAATTCATCATTACGCAGCACACGGAACACCTCCAATACACATAGATTTCTGAAGGCGTTTTTTTCGCCGTGCTTGTCTGTATTTTTCTTGCAATTTAGGAAGTTCTTCTTTGAATAAACTCATAACCCGGACAACCCACATACACAGTGGAATTTCCTCGCAGAACTCGTACCACCAAAGAACCTCTAACTGAGCGCCTTTTCTTTTGTTGCCAATCATATAATCAATGTTATATGAATAAAACCCTCTAAGACCTTCTATTTTGCGTGCGATTTCTGCAATATAGCGGTTTTCTTTTCCTTTATTGCCCTCCAACCGATGCAGTTTTCTTGCAAGTTTATAATACTTTTGCATTTCTTTTGAACTGTATGCCCATATGTTTACCTCTCCATCACAATCACTGTAACCATGCTTGTCATAAAGTCTTTCATTATTTATGACTATCGGAGCAGCACAACCAATAGCCTCCATTATGATTTCATAATATATGTCAGGCTCTAATTGGTCATTCTTGAACCATTTTTCCAAATGATATATGCCAGCATCGTGATAAATTTTCAGCATACATACAAGCCATAACAATTCTCTTGAAAATGAACTTGTTTCGATTTTCATTTTTACCTCCTAAAAAAATTTTCTTGCCATCAATGATTTTGCGGGCATTTTCATAAAAACATTAACAACTTTCCCAATCCTATCGAGTTTATCTTCGATATAGGGCATTTTGTTGTCGATTAACTCTGTTATGTCATCTTCATCAAATTCATCAAAATTAATATCTCTGACGAATATAGGTTCCTCTCTGATGTCTTTTTTGATGATATTCTCGTAGATATAGAGTTCTCCGACAGTTTCTATGAATTCCGGCTCTAAACCTGTATCTTCCGCATTTCTCATTGATGCAATCATCTTCGATAAATCTACTTTATACTCCATAAATTAACCTCTCTTTACGCCAACCGTTTCACTCCTTCGGGGGTAAGTATGTTAAATAACATTCTGTTTACCCTTGTTTCCGATAGAAGATTTAGGTCTTCATTTTCTCTCCGTCTAATTTCCTTGATTACACGACCTTTTATAACATGCGGGCATTCACAGTCAACATAACCGTTTATAAGTCCGCTGCCGCCAATTAAGCCAACCTGACCGATATTCAAAGGTAGCAGTGGGCGTTTCTCCATTGAGTCAATCCTGCTTTTTTCAAAAAACATATTGATGGATTTTGATGCCGCAAGCTGGCGTTGGAGTTCGCCTAAATTAAACTTTGCTCCTTTAAATAAATCTACCGTTTTAGGTAAATCAGGCATCTCATAGCGTTCTGCTTGCAAGGTGTCAATCATTGGAATCTTTTCAGGGAGCATAGCATACTGAGAAAGTATTTCTGCCTGCTCACTTCCATCATCCTTCGTCTTTTTTATCCCCATTACCAAAATCTGCTTATGCTTTTCAAATTCGCTGTCTAAAAATCTGTAAACAGAAATATCTCTGAAATTATCACAGATTACTCTGCAAATGTCATAAGTAAGCCGATAGTAAGGAATGATATACATTAAAATCCCATTTTGCATCAAATGATGAATGCTCTCAACAATAAACCTTTTTTCGCTTCTTGCTTTAGTTCCGTTTTCTCCAATAACATTAAGATACGGCGGATTCAAAAACAATGCGTGAAATGAGTCCCAACCAATATTGGAATGAAAATAACTTCCAAATCCAACACGGTCAAGTCTTTTTTCAGCTTCATGCCCACGTGCTTCATCAATTTCTGTCCCATAGGTTACGCATTCATTACCCATAGCAAGAACTTCAAGTGCTAATCCTTCTCCACAGCAGGGATCTAAAATGTTGATACTGCTTTCAGGAAATTTCAAAGCACTTTTTATCATCTTTACATGAGCAATATCCGTAGGATAATATCCCATCCTTACATTGTTCATAAGATTACCGATAATTCTTGCATTTACTGTTTCGTTATGGGGAATTTCATCTTTTAATCTCTCCAACGCTGATACAAGTTTCGTATAATCCGGTGTCATAAGATTGAACTGTTTAACCGCACCATACATTTTGTTAGCAAATTCTGCCGCTTGCATCATATCTGACTCTGAAAATAACAATCGCAATGTTCTCACATTATCCATAAGGTCAGCCTTTAGATTTTCCAAATCGGTATAAGTATCTTTGGCTCGTTGCATATTGCCTTTTTGACCGTAGATATCTACAGCACGCCTTTTTATCGGCATAGCCTCTATAATACCTATCAGCTTCGTGTCAATTTCTGCGAACTTATCAAGAACATAATACTTTTTATCCATTATGCAGCCCTCCCGATATCGAAATTCATATTATGACATTCCGTTTCGGTATGGCTTGTTTCAACGCATTGTTCACATCCAAACTTATCTACTGTTTCCAATTTTTCAGTGATTGTTGTAACTGTTTTTTCAGGAGTCATAACTACCTTCTTAATTTGAGTTAATACAAAATCTCTATTATTCGCCATATACACTACCTCTCATGCAACTGTTTTCATCAGCAGTTTTCTTGAAGAAAATGTGATTCGATTATTCCTTAAATTACCTTCAATGAGCAGATGATAAAGCATACTGATTACTGCACTGGATGCAAAAACATTAGCTGCAATACTTTGTGGAGCTGATACGCTTCTTTCTGCACATGAAAGTTCTGACGGAAATTTCTCCGTGTCTTTCAAAAGGTCTGGATAAACACTTGCCACAGGTTTTGAGATAACTCTGCCACTCATTTTGACACCGCATATAACCTGTCCCGTAAATTCACCATTACCCGAATCAATGTAAATAATATCGTCTAATTTCTTAAAGACATTGTTACACATAATTCTTGAACGGTTATTATCCACAGCACCGATTAAAATGCTGATAGGTTTATTTGAGTTTCTTCCGCTACTCTCAAATCTAAGCAATTCAAGTAACTGTTGTTCATTCTCGATAAAATCAGGAATGTACTCAGTTTCTATTCCAAACACTTCGGAATATCTTTCTGCCATTACCTGTGCCTTGTTTTCTCCAATATCACATTCAGCAAAATTCTGTCTGATTAGGTTTTTCTGTTCAACAATATCTCCGTCTGCAATGATAATTCTGCAAGGTCTTCCGGACGCATAGGCTATTCGATACAAATGAGGAATTACATATCCGCCTGTACCACCTGCACCGATAACTACTATCTTTACAGGTCTGTCAAGTGAAAGTTTCATAAGCCAGCCTCCTTTACAAAACGGGAGTCAAGCTCAACTGATTCCTGCCACTCTTCAGGGAACATTCCCTCAAATCCATCAAAAACCGTGCTTGGATTTATCTCTACAAATTTACCGCCGACTGAAATTCTTGTCTTTATATCAGGAAAAACCTTATCCAGTCTGCCAACTACCGAATATAACTTTGTTGCCTGTTCACCTGCATCATCATCACGAGAGAAAAATGCCGGCATAGTGTTATGAGAATGTATCTGCATAACCAGCAAATTCTTATCGTCATCCGCAATGCTGCATTCAGGTATAACCCTTGCTTTTGACACTTTCTGCTTGGGGATATATACGAAGTATTCTTCGTCTTCAAAAGACCAGAAAATGTATGCCAGAGCTTCGAACTCTTTACTTTCGGTAATGTATGACTTAAAAAAAGAGATTATCTCCGATAAAATTTCATACGGGATTTTCGGCAGAGCCGGGATAAACCCGGCCCTTACCTTATCAAGCATAGTTACATTTTCAGCTTTTGCAATAAAAGTACCCATTTTTTCCGAACGGATTTCATAAACATTCCCATCATCAGACGGGACAAATGCAATTACTTTTCCGCTTGTTTGAGCATCAGCAAAGGAAGTAAATACACCTTTGTAGCCTCCGTCAACAACACCTTTCGGTTTCATCTTTGTCTTGGGAGAAATAACACATTCAATAGGTTTATCTTCTTTTGCACTACCTTTTTTGTCAGCCGTTTTATTCTGCGCTTTCGTAAGCATTGTTGTGAATTCTTTCGAATTTTCAATCTCTTTTTTGAAACTTGCGATAGTTGTTTTCTTCGGTGTTGAAACCGTCTTAGAAATAGTTCCGTAAGTTACGGTCCAAGTTACTACCGAGTAATCATCAAGTTCCGGGAAATCTTCCGCTTTTTCTTTGCGGAGATCATCAAAAGTCTTTGAAGTGTCAACAATTTCTTCTTTAGCACTTCCGTGAGAAAATATAGGTAATTTACTCATTAAGACACTTTTTGCATTTTCAGCTTCTTTGTTTTGTGCATCAGCGATGACCGCATCAAAGTAGTTCGCTTGATTTTGCGATTCCTTTGGTGCAGGAACCACATCTGCTGTTTTGACAACTTCATCTGCTGCTGTTGTAACCTGCTCATCCTTTTTAACCTCCATACCTGCACCTTTGTCTTCAGCAACGACTTCCGTAGTCGTATTAACTGCTGCAGGAGCATTAGATACAGGGTTTTCTTCTTTGTTTGTCGGTTCCTGAACGGGAGCCTGTGCAAAAATACTTTCTGCCTCTCCTGAATCAAATGGTGTAAAACCATCAAATCCGGCACCCATATCGTTACCTAAATCCAAACCTTCGCCGCCAAATAAATTGTTTTCGTTTTCGAACATTTTTCTTAACCTCCAATTTTTTTACTTTTGTTTGCTTTGTTTCTGAACATCATTTAACCCTGAACTCACAACACCTCCTTCAGTACCACTCGGCTTAAAGCGGGACTAATGGAATATGTATGTGAAAGCTCATACCCCGATGGAGTACGGCTGAGTTTTTCGCACACCTCTTCGCAAACATCTACCGAATCATCAGCGAGAATATCTGCTAATGTAAGCGTGGAATTCGGGAAGCTGTAATCCAGACTTAAAACACGATAACCATTCATTCTGTTTCTTTCTTTTTTGAAGTGGTTACCTAATGCTGAACGCATATGATTCTTTGCAATGGTAGCAAACGCATATTGCTTCAAATCTTCTCGTTCATCATACTGTTTAACTGCCTTTAGGAATCTGAATACTACAACATCATAAAATTCATCCATCGGAAGTTTTCGAGCGTTCAAAAACTCCTCAATAATGTTATGATGTTCCTCCGCAAACATCCTCTGTCTTTCGTTCAAACTAATCGCCATCATTTTTTTGTTTACCTCCTTTAATTTTTTGAAAATAAAAAAACACACGCAAAAAGTCCTAAGACTAATTACATGTGTTTATTACTCCCAAATTTATTATAATCTCCGTAAAAATGAAAAAAGCAGGTCAAAGACGCACCTATCCCATAGGATAGAACTTCCTTAACCTGCTTAACTGCTTACCTGTTTAACTGCTTACCATTTTTACAATGCCATTATATCAATTATTTTTTGCCTTTTCAATGCCTGGAGGGAAAATAATCATATCTTTTCACTTTTTTGCTTTGTTTATTATGTTTTTATTTGATGAAAATTTCAGAGAATGTTATAATAAAAATAATCATTTTTTGACTTTTTTCGTTTCTAAATCGTCTAATAGGTGTAAGAGCTTTTACAAAGGCGAAAGGAGGACTTAATTTGTACGAACTGTTCGAGCAGAAATATAAAGAATGTGAAAAATCTTTGTTTTTGGTTGCTTTTGGTTATCTGCACAATACTGAAGATGCAAAAGATTGTGTTCAAGAAGCCATTTTGTCAGCTTTGAAATCTTTCGATTCTCTAAATAATAAAGAGTTTTTCAAAACTTGGCTTACAAGGATAGTAATTAACAAGAGCAAGGATTATTTAAAGAAACAAAGATTTACGGAAGAATTAACAGACAATCTGAATGTATTTTATGATATGCCTTCAGATGAAATAGGCATAATGGATTGTATATGCAAACTTAACCCAAAGTCATCAATCTACATAACTCTCAGGTTTTATAATGATATGACTTATGAAGAGGTTGCACACACTTTGAAATTGCCTGTTTCAACTGTAAAATACAAGACAAAAAAGGCACTCAATGAATTAAAATCACTTTTGGAAGGAGATGCAAAATGAGAATATCTGAATTGGAAAACAAATTAAGAAAACACGCTGAAACAACAAAAAGTGTCATGCAGGCTCCTTTCGACCTGAATGAAGAAATTAAGAATATGGAGGTACACACTATGAGTAAACCTAAAATAACTATGAAAAGAACTTTAGCAATCGCTGCAGTATTAGCACTTTGCATTATAACCGTTACAATGACGCCGTTAGCAAATTCAATTAAAGGCTTTTTCAGCGACATAGTTCGTTTTGACGGAGCCATAACCGGAACTAAGTATGAAAACGCAACTAACGATATTAAAGTTGATGTTTTGGAATTAACATCTGAAAATGGAAATGTTATTATTCCGTTAGACCTGACCTTTGAAAACCCAACAGAAGCACCTTTCCCGTACATTCAGGAAGTTGCAATTTCAGAATATAAAATATTTGATAACAATAATAAAGAAATCATTAAAACTAAAGTTTCTGCAGAAGATGGAGATAAAGGAACTGTTAGTGACGGCAAGGTATTAGTTAACCTTTCCCTGAATGATGCAAAGCTCAAATCCGGAGAAGAATACACAATCGTAATTGAAAAAATGTACGGTCTTTCAAAAGCAGATGCACCTCTCCACATAACAGGCACTTGGGAGTGCAATTTTACAAAATAAATTAAAGCCTATCACTTCATTTCGGAGTGATAGGCTAAATTTTTGTTTTAATTTATTTTTGTAGCAAATACAACAAGTAAATCACTAACTGAATCAACTCTAATCACTTTAGAGATGAATGCAACATTACCAAAATACTCATTAATTTCGGATAATGCACTCAATGTTTGAACCGATATAAGTTCATCAAAGTTACCATTTTTGCAAAAACAAATCCTAACTTGCTTCGCTTGTGTTATCGGAATATTAGATAACTGCGACAACAACAAAACCTTATCGGTATTTTTGATTGCAATTTCATCAGTAGCATTCCAATATTCACCGTCAAGCCATTTCTTTGCCTCAGGCAAATCTCCTGCATTCATATACATAGTTGAAATTGCTGTATCTATCGTTTTTCTGCACACCTCGTTGGCTGCTCCGGGAACACAAGTTTTTAATAGTTCAGCCGATGCTTCCATACCCTTGTATGCGAAAGTTATGTTGTATCTGTTACTCAATTCTTTAACTTTTGAAATAGACATGCCTTCCTTTAATTCATTTTTTAAAATATCAAGCATCTCCATAAATTAAATCCTCCTAAAATCTAATATACAATCTTATCAAAAAAACATAATTATTGCAAGAAACAAGAGTCCGGCACCCCAGAAATAGGATGCCGGAATAACTTTTGAGAAATTCTATCCTGCAAGCGGAAGATTTTCTTTATCAAAAGTCAGTTTATAAATTGTATTTCTTGTTTCAATCTCCATACCTGTTTTTGTTTCGTTTCTCACATCAACGACCTGTGAAGTAAAGAGCATTGTACCTTTTTCCTGTTTGATAAAGGCACGATAACCAACCTCTACCGGATGTCCGAGATTGCCCATTATTTCTTTTACGGGTTTCATATCATATACTCCTTTCAAAACAGAATAGAAGGTATAGAGCAGATTGCCAACACCATAACATAGAACATTACTGTCATTCCTGCAGATATGTATGCACCCACTGAAATTTCAGCAACTTTTCCGTCTTTGACAACCGCATTCTCACGAACAAAACTTCTTATACTTCTGTAAAGGTTATAACAGGTTAATAAAAATAATACTTTATAAAACATAATTTACCTCCAAAAAATTTTATCATTTAATTTTTGTACCGAAATTCAGAAACGCAATAAACTTGTTGATACTTTCATCATCCCATACATTGCAGGAATGTGACTGGCGTTCCGTTCCGGTTCCTGTGTGTATCGTTACATCATTATCATAAATCTGTAGCATACAGTCTTTATGTTTAGCAGCAACTACAGCCAAATTTCCTAATTGCTTCATTCTTGCACCTCTTCATCGCATTCACATCGTCCAAGTCCTGCTTTTTCCTCAGCTTCTTTTTGCATTGGAATAAGCACTTCCAATAATTCAACTCTGTAATCCATATCACTAATTTTATCAAGGTAGAAGCCAACAGTGGTAATTACAAGAGATAAATCCTTTGAACAGATGTGAACATCTCCATGTATGCCTTCAGTAACAATAAATTCAGCAACTTCTTTTACCCCGTGTAGCTCTTTGGTGCATCTGTCAGACTCACCATAAAGGGTTTCATATTTGGTTTTATTACACATATTATTCTCCATAAATTCATATCCTCTCATCAATAATATTTTCCATTATTTCATCGTTCAACAGTTCGCTGGTACGAAAAATACGATCAGCAAACCTTTTCAAAGAAAAGTCTATACATTCACCCTTGTCAAGCAAAATCCCCGTTAATTTAGCTCCCGATGCCTCCTTAAACTCTGCAAAACGCTTTTGGAATTCATCTGATATAACGCATTCTCCGTCTGTTATAAAAACAATATCAGGTTTTTCAAGCATATTACTTTCATAGAGTAACATTGCATCATTTAATGGATTTTCAAAATTTGTACCACCATTTAAAAAGGTTTCTGCACAGTTAAGCACCTTTTGAGTATCGGGCTTTTCATCCTTTGAAAAATAGTCAACCTTTGTATCTGATGCAAAATGCACCAGGGCAAAATTTGAATGGTTAATTCTGCATATCTCATACAAAACCATTGCTATCGCCATGCCATAGGCACTGTTCTCTCCAAAGGTAGAAATTGATTCATCAAGACAAACTATAATGTCGCCTTTGCCTTTATACTCAGGTTCGCGCTTTCTGTATTGCTTTAATCCTTTATTTTGGTATTTTTTTAAAAACAAAGGTACAAGTTCAGGGCTTGAGAGCAGAGCAAGTTCTGATGTTAAGGCACGGTTAATATTATTACCGTATTCAATATCGTACTTTTCGCCTCTGCCATAAGTGAAACCTGCAAGACGCCTGGAATTAAGCATTTCCTTATATCTTCCTAAAAACTGAGCAATATACCTCAATTTTGACGATTCTGCAGTGCGTTTTAAGATTTCTGCATTAAGCGGATTTTTATTCATATCACTACTGCCATCGCCCCATGCAAGAATTGTGTTTTGCACTTCGTTTGCACGATTCAAAGCGGAACTAACTGCCATAGACACAGCAGCTTTAATGTCTTTTCCGTTCTTTTTCATTCCCGCCTGAATAATTTTTGAAAAGTTTTGAATCTGCTCATCCTTAGAAAGAATACGGTTAGCTGTATGTACTGCATTCTTTTCTTCTTCAGCTTTTTGTTGACCTGTAGCCGACTCAGCATTTTTCAGGAATTCTGACAATTTCTGCATAAGTTCCTCTTTGTCTTGTTCCATTAAATCAAGTCCGCCAACCTGACCTTTTCCTGATGTTGCTTTGTTCATTAAGCTGCTTAGGTTTCCGACAAGTGATTGTGTAAATTCTTCAGTTGCACTGATTGCCGGAAGTTCCTTGCCCTCACATACGCTTTTAACTGCAGAATAATTATCATCTGCCATTAGTTCAGCAAGAATACCTTTATTAAATTCTCTCGAAACAGAGGATAATTCACTATCTTCTGTATATCTTGGATTTAATCCATAAACAGATTGGAATACATCTTCTATAAGACTTCCAAAAGACCTCAATTTTTGTTTGCCTTGCTGCTCAAAAGTATCAAGCATAGGTGCATCGTCACGCAAATCATCAAAAATGGCTTTTTCAATTCTCGTTGACTTTAGCACACGGTCAGTTTTAGGTTTTGCTTCAAATGAAAAATTACTTGATAAGATTTCTTCAATACTATTAAATCGTTCCATATAATCTCCTTTGGGTGTGCAAGGAGAAGAGGAAGAACCTCCTCTCCATACACGACAACTTAATTAGAATGGTAAATCTTCATCTGTATCCATCGGCTGGAATCCGCCTGCATCCATAAAATCATCTACAGGTGCTTCGTTAGTTCCATCGCCGTTTTGTGAATCGTCAGCTCTGCGAGAATCTGCAAATCTTACTTCTTTTGCATTGATTCTGAACCCTGTAAACTTAACTCCGTCTTTTTCACGGGGATATGTTTCGATAGGTCCCGCAACAAGAACCTGCAAGCCTTTTACAAAATATCTTTCAACAAAGTCTGCTTGTTTACCCCAAACAGAAACCGGAAGAAAATCAGTATCAGGCTGCTCAGCTCCTTGCTTCTTGTAATCTCTGTCAATTGCGAGAGTGAAATTTGCGACTTTCGATTCGCCATACATTTTTATTTCTGGATCTCTTACCAATCTACCCATTTCTATTGCTTTATTGTATCCCATAAATTTTAACCTCCAAATTTTATATTTTTAATTGTTTTTGCTTGTCAAGCGACATAAACGGTGCACCCGTTTTCTTTGCCGCATCTTCAAGCATATTATTCAGTTCTGCCTCTGCTTTTTTTATTTCCTCAAGGTCTGAATCACTTATATCATCATTTTTCAAATCCATAAGCTTTTCATAAATCTTGAGCAGTTCATTTGAGAGAACAACATAAGGTTTTATGTACTCGGAACTGTCAGCATTTTCTTGTTTTATCAAAGCAAGGCTTTCTTCCATTACTCCTACAGATTCCAACGCCATAGACAATAAGGAATTGATTTCTGCTCCAAACGGATTTTCGCATATATCCGAAAGTACCTTTTCGATTGTTGGAATTTCCGCAGGAACACTCCAAAAGTAGTTCTTCAACACAAGCAAATCCTTCGGCATAACTTCTTTATTACCGTTCAAATATGCTTTTGCCTGAACAATAGGAGTAAAACCAAAAAACTTTCTGTCTGATACATGAATACCGCTTTTGCGAAGAGCGCAAAGAACATCATCCATAAGCTCGTTAATTTTGTCCGGTACAGTTACCGCTTCAACTTCTTTCTGCATTTCATAAAGTTCATCAAGTGTAATGCAGGTTTTAGATTGCTTTGGTGTTTTCCCTTGCTTTCCGCATAGGATTTTAAGACGATTATCCTTTTCCTTTACATACTCCGTCAGTACCTTTAATTCCAAACGGTCATACAAAGGCTTTAATATTGCCTGTGTACTGTCGTTGAAATTAGGTATTTCGTTTGATGCAGTAAAAAAAGATATAGTTGGGATTTTTACCGTGTTTCCCTCGTTGGTATATACCTTTTCATTTAAGGCAGTTAACAACGAATTAAGTATTCCATCGTTGCTCTTAAAAATTTCATCGAGGAAGACAATATGCGAATCAGGTATTTTCCCGTCTGTAATCATCTTGGGGCTACCGCTCTTTAAGGCACATATAATATGCTTTAATGAAGCAAGTTTCTTTGCTTCTTCAATAGCTTTACCTAAAGTGCTGTTTTGCCCATCATCCTGATATTCTTTATACAGTCTTTCAAGTTCTGTATGAGTTTTCTCGTATTCCTTGTCTTTCATCAACTCATCCTGTGGCATATTACCGGGGATAAGACTTGAAAGGTCAAGGCGACCAAAAAGTTGTTCTTCATCGGTCTGCTTAGACA
>JAFWWX010000346.1 GCA_017517985.1 Clostridia bacterium
CTTTATCCTTATCTGCAAGGAAACGGAAAAGGTCGTTGATTTCAGGAATTTTAACCTGATCTGCGGGAACGGAATTTGTCTTTATATGCTCAAAGCTTTTAAGAATCGGCTTCATATACTTGTGGCTGAAATAAAGGCAAATCAAAACCATCAGCATAAGAACAATAATGAGCACCGCAAGCATTCTGATATACGATTCGGAAAGCAAGGACTGATATTCCTTTTCGGGAACCATAACGGTTAAAATATGCTTGCTGTTGCCCAGTGTAATCTCTCCGTACTTACCGATAAAGGTTTCGTTTCCGTATGTAAAGGTGTCAAGATTTTTGCCCTTCTTTATTGTCATTACGCCTGTGTCGGACGGAGAATACCCCGAATGATTGACGGACATCTGCCCGGTATATGAATCCTTCTCGCTTTCTGTAAATAAACCGTGAATGATGTTGTCAAACTCGTCATTATGTGTTTCGTAGGTCAGGCTGAAATAAAGGCTTGAGATTTCAAAGCCGCATACACCGATAAGCTTGTCGCTTGTGTCAAACACGGGAACACATAAAAACCTCACATTTTCCCACGTGCCGGGAATCTGATATACACCCGTCAGCACATAGCTGTCATCAAAGTCTGCCTTTGAAACATGAAACACATCATCAAGCTCGTGATAAATGCCCTCCGGCATCTCTAAGTGCCATTCGTTGTAATAATCCGCACCATATTCCTTTGCAACGGCAGACGAGCCGTAGAGCATTGATGTTTTGTGGTTTATCATACTGTTTGAGTGAAGATAGGAAAACTTCAGGTAAATGCCGCTGTGGTATTTTTCGGGAAGCTTACTGTTTACTGTCGTGTTAAGCATAAAGAATGCACCGCTGCAATCGGCATACTGCATATTTGCAGCTACAATATTGTAAACCTCTGCCTCAAGCCCGTCAATCAGCGCCGCATTGTTTTCCAAAGCTTCAAAGCTTATGTTTTTAGCGGCAAGATAATGCTCTGTTTCCTTAGAAAGATGCTCTGCAAACAGAATTGCATGAGCAGCATTTGTATCAATAGAGGTTTCTGCACGGTAGTTCGTTTCTTTAAGCTCCCGATGAAAGGTTTCTCTCAGACGAAACGGCGTAATATTGAGAATGCCTAAAAAATTCAGTGTAATCCCGATAACAACAAGGAACAGCATCAAAAGCACAGCAATATACACAGCGAGTCTTCTTTTCATAGAAAGACCGCTGTTTTTTATTTCCGCCAAAGTGGCTTTAATCTGCGGCAGCTTCATTTCTGCTCCTCCTTATCCTTTAATACTTGCTTTTAAGTTCATTGAGCGCCTTTTCACAAAGCTCCGGTAAAACGGTGCTTTTATCCTCGCCTGCGGACACTCTCGCCTGATACTCTGCCCGTGCCTTTGAAAGTATATTGGTAACATTGCTGTCAAATTCCTTTTGAACGGCAGAAGAATTTTCAAACACGGGATGCGGCTTGAAGGTATATTTGCCGTACATATCGCTTACAGCATCATAAAGCATACGGTATTTGGGATTTTCCACACCTTCAAGATTTGAAAAAAGTCCTTCAAAGGCTTCGTCTGTTCCCGGAATATAGCCCGATGCAGAGGCAAATTCAATGTTATTGTCCTTTTCTGCAAGGAAATCAACAAATATTTCCATTGCCTTGTTTTTCTTTGCGTCGTCTGTTTTATGAGCAAAGAGCGTTACACCCCTTTGCATAACGGTAGGTACAGCACC
>JAFWWX010000347.1 GCA_017517985.1 Clostridia bacterium
AGCGAGCTTGTTATTTGCAGAAATGAATAGAATTAAAAAATACAAAAAGGAGATGTCAGCTGTGAATCACACAGATAAAGCACAGAAATATTTCAGTAATAATTTCAACTGTTCTCAGGCTGTTTTTACAACCTTTGCAACGGAAATGTGTTTAGATGAGGAGCTTGCACTTAAAATTGCGACGCTATTCGGCGGCGGTGCCCGCAAGGGAGAAATGTGCGGAGCAGTTTCAGGTGCCTTAATGGTATTAGGATTAAAATACGGTCATTGTCATTCGGAAAATGAAGAAGAAAAGGGAAGAGCCTATCGGATTTCAGAGGACTTTATGAATCGCTTTATTCAAAAAAACGGTACTGTTGTATGCAGGGAGCTTTTAGGATATGATCTGTCTGAACCGGAGGATATGAAGAAGATAAAAGAATTGAATCTGTTTAAAACCACCTGTCCGGAAATGGTTAGATGTGCAACAGAGATTGTAGATGAAATGATTAGGGAGTTGGGATAAATATGAAAATCGAAACTAAAAGACTGACAATTACCAAATTTACTATGGATATGGCAGAAGCCGTACATAAGGAGTCGCTGGACGAGGACAACCGCCGTTTTGTCCCCGATGAAGTGTTTGAAACTGTGGAAGAAGCGGCGGAAACCGTAGAATTTCTGATGGGTGTATATGAAAACGGCAACGGTCCGCTTGTGTATCCTGTCACGCTGAAAGACGGTACATACATCGGCTATGTGCAGGCTGTTACCTTTGATGACGGCACTTGGGAAATTGGCTACCACATTGGCAAAAATTACACCAAGCAGGGTTACGCCACCGAAGCAGTCAACGCCTTTCTGCCTGTGATTATGAAGCAAATCGGCATTACAGAAATGACGGGCATCTGCCTTGCAGAGAACCTTTCATCCGTCAAGGTTATGGAGCGTTGTGGATTTGCAAAGCTTTACGAAGGAATAGGTAATTATCAAGGTGAGCAGAGAGAAATCTGCAGATTTGTATATTACCTCTCTCCAAAAGATATTGTGGTGAAGTTTTTTGAGGACGGCTATACCAACCAAAACTATGATTTTGTAATGACCTGTGTGGCTGAGAATTACATTGACCACAGTCCTGCATCGGCAAGAAGTAATGCAGACGCCGTTGGAATTTTGAAAATCGTTGCCCACCAATTCTCCAATCTGACAGTAAAGGTGCTGAATGTTTTTGCAGAGGGTGGAATGGTTGCCACTCGTGTTCTCTATGATGGTATTCACTCCGGCACCTGTATGGGTATTCCGGCTACAGGGAAGCATATCACATTTGAGGCTCTGGAAAACTTCAAGGTTGAAAAAGGCAAAATCACAGAGTCTTGGGGCTATTGGCCTGACAAAGAAATTGAGCAAAAGCTGAAATCGGAATAAGCGGATTTCTATTCAGCGACTATTATAGCTATCTGTTATATTGCGGTTTTGATTAAAATTAGTCTTTTCAGAATTAATAAGACTAATAAAAAAAGAAACCCTATATAGAAAAACAATTATCACTAAAATTGCAGTCTGCTTTTTATGTATTATGTAAGTTACTACTGACTAATTTTGAAATGTAATAGTATTTCAAATGCACCAAGGAATACGAAATTTACCCACAATTTAGTTTAGGTGCATTTGTATTAAAATAAGAGATTTGTTCCAGTCGAGTGTCTCGACACGCAGATCGTGTTCGGGGCATTCTTCTTTTTTTAGTTAATTTCTCGTGTCAATGGGTACATCTTTATTATAACTTATTGACAAATAAGAACCGCAATTTTGATACAAAGCGTATCTTAATTGCGGTTCATTTTTTGTGTCTTAAAAACGGCTTGTAATCAGTGTTTACGGCATTTTTGCCTTTTAGTAAAGTGTCAGAGTGATTATAAAATACGGCTGTTTTGTAATAAAAAAGTCAGTCTTTGAGTGTGTTTTCAGAGCCGATTTTTTATTCTGACACAAAACTTTCTGACCGTTTCATTTTTCAAATAAGCGTTAAACACAAGCAAAATACATTTAACAAAATTACTGCTTTGCTTCAAGAAATCAATGCCTCCCTAATATATCAAGATGTTGAATTTGAAATTCGTACAGAATATCCAATAGAGTATATGGAATTGATAATTGACAGATATATTAAACTTTTCAATATTCATCCTGAATGTATTGTAAGAGGCAGAGGACATCGCAAAACATCTGAACAAAGAACTTATGACAAGCTTGTTGAATATACAGAGAAACTAAAGAAATATGCAATTCATATCAACACCTGTGGAGATAACAGAAACAGCTATTCTAAAACAGACAATGACGCAACCTTTTTCAGAATGAAAAGGGACTATATGGGTAACGACCAATTACTATCCGGATATAACATTCAGTTTGGTGTATGTGATGAATACATTGCTGTCTGTGACATAAAGCAATATGCATCGGATATGGATTGCTTTATTCCGCTTATGGAAAAGTACAAAAAGATACACGGCTTTCATCCAAAATATCCTGTTGCAGATGCAGGATATGGTTCATTCAATAATTATCTATAACTATCTAATTTTCTTGCTAATTGCATACCATATTCAGTCTGAATCATTAATTCTTCTTTAAGACTTTCAATGTTTTTATTAAGCAAAGCGTGAATTACTTCATTACGATATTCACGCCACTTATCAATCTCATCCAAAACATCTAAAAATTCGTCTATATCAAAAGCCCCTTCATACTGAGATTTCAATGCTATAAGATACTTATCTTCATCATAACCGCCATTAACAGTAGCTGCCCAATTAAGAGTACAACGAATAATTTTTATTTTGCCTGAAATTGTGGATATATTCAATTTTTCGTTTTCTTTTGGTTTTCGATAGTCTTTGACAATATTTTTCAAGTATTGATGTACCTTTTTGCAGATTTTAGTGTCTGTTCTTCTATCAAAAGCTCCTATATGATAAAGAAACGACTTTAGTCTATCTTCTATCATAGAATATGCTATCATCATAGCTTCAAAATAAAACTTTTCATTAATAGCCTTACGATATTTTCCACAGTATTCTTTGTATGTACGTTGCTTATCTGCATTATCGTATACTTGATGAATCTTCATAAAAAAACAATCTCCTAATCAATATATAAAAATCATACACCTTAACTGAAACTTTTTCAATAGATTTTATGCATTATGATAAAATTCACTTACAAAACATTGAAAACAACTACCCAGAAAAACACAGGACATCATTTCCGATGCCCTGTGTTTTTCTTTGCTCATATTTCAAAACTGTCGGTTATGCCTATCAGCCTTGAGTTATCTCTTTTCACATAATACATCTCGGTAATCTGTGA
>JAFWWX010000348.1 GCA_017517985.1 Clostridia bacterium
CAGTACGGTTGTAACCTTAAAGGCTGATTATGTAGCAACACTTTCAGCCGGCGAGCATACCATCGGCATTGTATCCGAAAGCGGTACAGCTACCACAACATTTACCGTGAATGCGAAAGCAGTAGTAGATAACGATACAAAGTCTCCTCAGACCGGAGATAACAGCCATATGGCATTGTGGATTGCACTGTTGGCGGTAAGCGTGTTCGGTTTAGCAGGAACTGCTGTATACAGCAAAAGAAAAAGAGTAAGATAGCATAACATCAATCGAGTGTGCGGCGCACATTCGCACACATCCCTCCTATCGGGTACAATGTATCTGACAGGAGGGATATTTTTATGGAACTGAAAAAGCATATCACAGACGAAAAGACAGGAATCAGCTACACGCTCTGCGGAGACTACTATCTGCCGGACTTGGCACTTCCCGAAGAAAAGTATTATGAACTCGGGCGCTTCGGTCGTGCAAAGTTCCGTCACTTACAGAAATGCCACAAGGTACTGCTGACAAGCCTTAGAACAAACGGAACATTAATCGAATATCTGCACAGTGTAGACGAGAACTGCGAGGAAATGTTCTCCCGGCTGGTTAAGCAGTACACCGAGCGTGAGGGCGTGACCGAACAGATGAAAGCCGACGAGATGATGAAGTGGGTCGGGCTGATGAATAACATCCGCAGCCGTGCGGAGGAGGTCGTTATGAGGGAGTATATCTATGAGGAAGATTAAAATCAAGGTGGACGGTTTTGAACTGCGGCTCATTATCCGAGCCTTGGCGGAATGGCGGAACACCTTGATTGCCGAGAATAAACCGACGGAGGACTTGGACGAGCTGTTGATACGCTTCTGCAAATGACCGCTTACAACTGAATACAGAGATAGCAAGCACTTATTTTCATGGAATTATCCCACAAGAAAATAGGTGCTTTTTTTGTACCCAAAAGGCAGTATTTCCGATAAACCGGTAAGACGGTACAAACACCTTACCCTACTTTTTACAACCCCTTACAGCGAAGAAAAACGGCGATTTTCACCCCGAAAACATGTCATTTCGGCACCTGATTACACAATCAGGTGCTTTTTGCTTTTACGGTTCAAGAAAGTGAGGGTCAATTTTTTTGGAAAAGGGTTGCCGTTTCCTCTTTCTCAGTGGGAATTAGTGAAGGGACGATTTTTTCAAATAATTTTTTGAAAACACCCCCCAAAAACGCTCTCCCATTTCAAACAAGTGAAGGGGTAAAAAATCTTTTGAGAAAAAGGGTGTCCATTTCATCTTCCCCGGTGGGAACAAGTGAAAGGATAAATTTTTTCGGAGATTTTCTCGCAGAGCACAGATTTTGGGTGTGCATTTTGACCCCCTTTGTCCAAATGAGTGAAGGGAAATTTTATCTTTGGTTTCCAAAATACCCGATGATTTTTCCTTTCCCAGTCCGAACAAGTGAAGGGATATTGTCACCCAACACCTTTTTACAACTGAATGACCGTCCGATTGGGATATGACCCTGCGATGATACGAGCAGGGCAACGCCGCTGAGATGGGGGCAGGCATATAAAAACGGCAATCGGGTAAAGCGGCGGTTACATACCCACGCCTTACGGTTTGGGTTAAAGATTATGGGAGGTGGTGAAAGTGCCACGAATGAGTAAAAAGCGGAAACAGGAATGGGCGCTGTTTCTGAATGAGAGAAACCGTATCACCTACAACGATCTTTGCAGGAAGTGTCAGAACGACTGCAAGCAGAGCTTTCGGGTGCTGGTAATCGAATGCCCGAAATTTTTGAGAAAGGAGAGAAAACGAAAAAATGAAGCTTGAGATCACAAAGGCAAGCGAGGTTCAGGTAAAGAGCGTGGAATGGATGTGGTATCCGTATATTCCCTATGGCAAGGTCACAGTTTTGCAGGGCGATGCCGGTGACGGCAAAAGCACCTTGATTCTGAAGCTTGCCGCAATGCTGACAAGGGGCGAGCCAATGCCCTTTACCGACGGCGAGGGTGCAGAACCGATCAATGTCATTTACCAGTCCACAGAGGACGACACAGACGATACGATCGTTCCCCGCTTTATTGCCGCAGGCGGCGATACGGACAGGCTGCTGTTCATCAATGAGAAGGAACAATATCTGAGCTTTTCCGACGAGCGACTGCTGGAAGCTATTCGACAGACCAAAGCAAAGCTCATCGTCCTTGACCCCTTATCCGCATATATCGGGGAGTCAACCTCAATCAATTCCGCCAACGAAGTCCGCAGACAATTTCGACCGCTGATTGACATCGCAAAGGAGCAGGGCTGTGCGATTGTCATCGTTCATCATATGAACAAGGCAATCGGGCAGAAAGCACTGAACCGTGGCGTTGGTTCGGTTGATATTGTGGGTGCGGCAAGAAGCGTTCTGCTGGTCGGGAGAACCGATAAGGAACGCCCCAATGAGCGAATACTGGTGCAGGTCAAAAGCAACCTTGCGCCGACAGGAAATGCTATTCTCTTTTCGGTTGACGAGGGCGGTATTCACTGGCTGGAGGAAACCGCAAGGACAGCAGATGAAGTTTTGGGGAATGTATTTGCGGGGGTCGGCAGACCCGATGAGCAAATGCAGAAAGCAAAAGAAATGCTGTCCGCTATACTCGCTGACACCCAGCCAAAGCCGCAGAGCGAAGTGATGCGTCATCTGAAAGAGGCGGGGGTCAGCGAGAGTACGGCAAAAAAAGCAAAAGCACTGCTGGGCATACGCTCTGTGAAACAGGGCGTGCAGTGGTTTTGGTTGTTGCCGGATGGCAAGGACGAGCAGGATTTCGTGACGGATAAAGACACGAAAAGCTGTGAGGATTTGCTCTTTTAAGGGAGTCAAGGGGGAACGCCTTGCCCACCACCTTGATTGCAAGGTGTAGTGGGTTACACTGCAATGCACCGGGAACGGAAAATCCACGGTTTCCGTTCGGTTGGCAGTGATTTTTGCGAGCCGCCGGATATGGCGAGCAAAATATCACGGACAACAGCATTGAGGTTTTGTTTACGAGCCGCAAAGGACGGCGAGCAAACAAGACCGAAAGGCGGTAAGAGGTGCTTTGCTGTGTATCAACCGTCTCTCCCGTTCTCTGCAAAATGATACAGAGGAAGATAATTCAACGATACATTCTGAATTATTACTTCCTTGAAAATGAAACGATAAGGAGAAAAATGCCTATGGCAAATTACGCGATTATGCGCATAGAAAAACGCAAGCTCGGCACTGTCGGCAGGATATGCAATCATCACGAACGACTGAAAGCCGAGTACAAAAGCAATCCCGATATTGACCCTTCGAGGACGCACCTGAACTATCACATTGCCGAGCCGGCGGCAAAATACCGCAAGGCAGTATTGGACAGGATTGAAGAAGTCGGAGCTAAGCGAAGAAAGGACAGCGTGGTTATGCAGGACTGTTTCGTGGGCGGAACCCCTGACTGGCTGAAAGGAAAATCCGTTGAGGAACAGAGAGAATATTTTGATTATGCCTACCGTTTCTTTGAGAACAACTTCAAAAAAGAGAACATCATCTCGGCGGTTGTTCATTTGGACGAGGCAACTCCCCATATGCACCTTTGCTTTGTTCCGATAACGGAAAAGGGCAGACTGTCATCCAAGGATATTATCGGAGGACCGAAAGGGCTTGTGGGCTGGCAGGACAAATTCTACGAATATATGCACGAAAAATATCCCGACATCACAAGAGGCACACCGGCAAAGGTATCTCACAGAAAGCACATACCGCCCTTTATGTTTAAGGTTGCCGGCGAGCTTTACGACCATTACGGAGAGATATGCGGTGCAATCAATGACATCGGGCTTGTGAACAACGCAAAGAAAAAAGACGCAGCTATTGCCCTTCTCGGCAGGTATGCGCCGGAGATGGCTCAACTCAAGGTGCAGCTTCAAAGCACGGATAAGCACATCGCCTATCTGGAGCGTGAACTGTTCAGCGAGCGTGACAGCAATTCCAATTACCGCAGTATCAATTATGAGCAGGAATTGGAACTCAAACAGGCAAACCGAAAGATTTATGAGCTGAACCAAAAGCAGAAGGAGCTTGAAAAGGTGATTTCAAAAATACCGCCGGAAGTACTTCAGCAGATGGCACAGCAGGAAAAAGAAGCGAGAAAACGCAAATCGAAAGGATGGGAAAGATAAATGAATGTTACAGAAATCAGGGTTACTGACTGCGTACCCTTTGAGAATTATCCGTTCAAGATACAGGATAATTCCGACATGGAAATGCTGATTGACAGCATAAAGGAAAGCGGTGTGCTGATACCGATAGTGGTACGCCCGAAAGGTAAGGAATATGAAATCCTGTCGGGTCACAGAAGAATTTATGCTTGCAAAATGGCAGGGATTGATAAAGTCCCTGCCATTATCCGTGAGCTTTCCAGAGATGAAGCGGTCATCTTTATGGTGGATTCCAATCTTCATCGTGAGGGGCTGTTACCCTCCGAAAAAGGATTTGCCTACAAGATGAAGCTGGAGGCAATGAAACATCAGGGACGGACTTCTGACCAACTTGGTCAGAAGTTAACCTCCGTTCAGGCGCTTGCCAATTCTTCTTCGGACAGTAAAACACAGGTACAGAGATATATCCGACTGACCTTTTTGGAAAAGCCATTGCTTGACTTGGTGGACGAGGGGCGAATTGCCCTGACTCCTGCGGTGGAGCTTTCCCATTTACTGCCCGAAGAACAAAGGAACTTAATCGAAACCATAGAAAGCGAGGACTGCACCCCCTCACTTTCTCAGTCGGTCAGAATGCGAAAACTGAGTAATGACGGATTGCTGACAATGGATAAGATATTCGAGATTATGACTGAGGTCAAGGGCAATCAGGTGGAGGTATTGAAGATACCCACCGACAGAGTACGGCAGTATTTCAAGCCGAACACCACCTACAAGCAGATGGAAGATTATATCGTAAAGGCATTGGAACACTATGCACTTTACCTGAAAAGACAAAGAAACAGAGACAGCCGATAAGGCTGATTATTGTAAAGGAGGTTTTTAGATGAACAGAAACAGCAACAGACCCGTAATAGATATTCAGCGAATTCCCGTTGGTGAAAAGCCGTTTGAGGAACTTGCGGCGGAGGTTTACGGCTGGCTTTTTCAGAGTAAAAGCACAGCGAAGTCATCAGACGACACATTCGCAAACCGTAAAAAACAGCACTACAATGACAGTATAAAGATGATTTCAGGAGGAAAAGAAGATGACACAGCAGCTTAAGAAGACAGCCCTTTATTGCAGGCTTTCCAAGGACGATGAAAGACAGGGTGAGAGCCTGTCCATTGAAACGCAAAAATCAATGCTCGTGCGCTATGCACAGGAGAACGGACTGATACCCTACGAGATTTATGTGGATGACGGGTATTCGGGTTTGAACTTTGACAGACCGGACTTTCAGAGAATGATTGATGATGTTGCGACCGGTAAAATCGGTGTGGTAGTTGTTAAGGATTTAAGCCGTTTCGGTCGAGACCATATTGTTGTCGGGCAGTATCAGGAATTGTATTTTCCGTCCAAAAAGGTGCGTTTTATCGCATTAAATGACGGAATTGATACCCTGA
>JAFWWX010000349.1 GCA_017517985.1 Clostridia bacterium
GCCGTGTTGTCCATCAAATTCTGAAATTTCACCGTAAATATTACCGCCTTTATCAAGAAAATAGTTATATGCTCTTTCATCAGCAACACAATAAATAGGGTTGGTCAGTATTAACCTTGTCGTAGAAGCGTTAAATTCTGCACCTTGCTTTGTTCGGTAATCCTTGCTGATTATCTTTGCAGTTGTCTGAATAGAGCGTGTGCTTCTGAAAATCTCATATATTTTTTGTACTACACGCTTTTCTGTATCAATGCTTTCAAGATGGCTTACAGCACTTTTGTTTTTGCCACTGCCCGTTGTAACTCTTTTTGAAGTAAAGCCTGTCGGTGTATTACCTCCAAGCCAACGCCCGTCTTTAGCAAGTTCCATAAGATTGTCCTGAATACGCTCGGTAAGAATATCACGCTCAAATTCTGCAATGATTGCAAGAACCTGAATTATAATTTTTGATGTGTTATTCTGAGTGTTAATATTATTAGAGCATACAAGCAAAACAACATTGTGTCGTTCAAAGTATTCAAGCAAACGCATTAGGTCTGCAGTTTTACGTCCTATACGGTCTAACTTATAACAGGCAACGGCTTTAATTTTTCCGTGTTCAATATCTCTGAGAAGCCTTTGAAAGTCCGGGCGGTCACAGTAATAACCGCTGAGCCCTTTATCCTCATATTTTGCAAACTCATAATTTTCGGGTAATCCCAACTGATTTATAGCATAATCTCCGCTTTGCTTAAACTGAACACCTATACTGTCGCCTTTGTTGGTGATACGGGATTTTCTTGTATAAATGGCTACCTGTCGAGGGTCTTCTTCAAAAGGTAACCGTGATTTCTTTTTCATATATTTTTCCTCCTTAAATAATTAAGGGCGAACCGAAGCTCGCCCCCATACTTCTTGATTTATATTATACCGTTACACTTCCGCAACTGCGAATGTGCCGATTTCTTTAATTGAACTCAGTAAAGCACGAAGCTGTTCGGCTGAGTAATTATATAGCTCACGAGTAACATATTCCAATCGCTTTTCCTGAAAACGGTTGATATATTTCTCGCTATCCTGACCATAATGAAATACTGCGGTCATATCAAAATCCATAAGCATACCTCCTTGTAAAGTTAAATTTTTTATTCACACATTTGATTCGTTCATTGATATTTGATAAATTGAAAAGGCCCAAGAAATCTACATCTTGGGTGAGCATTGCAAGGGTAAGAACAGAGTCTGATTGCGGTTATACAATCAGACTCTGTTCGATAATAGGAGTGTGTTATTTATGCAAGAAAAAAGTTGGATTGAAATTTTTGAAGAATTAGGTTTGGATACAGATATATTTGATGATGAAAAATGGGATAAAATGATAAAAAGACATATGGAATATAAAGGAAGTAATTTTTCAATGAAAATCGGTGGTACAGTGTATGATGTTACTACCCACTTTAATCCCAATGGTCGAGAGTCATTATTCAAACAGTTTCTTGACATCATCTTATCAGCAAATTTTGATGATTTCTCAAAGCTGTAATTTAACGGGCATCCCTGCCTTGACGGGCTCTGTATCTGCTCTCACAGATTTTTATGATTGCTTCTTCAATCTGTTCGGTTGTGTAGCTTTTCGGAAAGTATTTTCGTATTCTTTCAGCAGGGATTCTGATTTTCTCTCGCTGATTTGCCTTTTCTTCAGCCAAGATTTCACCAATATGCTCAGGAGTCAAACCTTCCTCTCTGCTGATTGCACGAAGCCTTTGAGCTTGAGATAAGTTTGGAGTAGCATCACAGACACGGATTTCTTCAACTAAATCCGCCTGTTCAACCTCATTGAGATAAGAAAGCTCTACTGCAGGGGTAAATGCTATTTTGCCTTCATCAACAAGGTCAAGCAGTTCAGGAATAAGATAGGTTAAACGGATATAACGGTGTATCTGTCGTTCACTCTCTTTTGCAGACTCACTTACTTGTGTTACGCTCCACTTCTCGCCAACTTGGCGAGAAGTTTGCCCTTGATGGCTTA
>JAFWWX010000350.1 GCA_017517985.1 Clostridia bacterium
AATAGTAAGAAGAATTGATGACCTTGGCAGAGTTGTTATCCCCAAGGAAATAAGAAGAACTATGAGAATCCGCGAGGGCGACCCGCTTGAAATATTCACAGACAGAGACGGAGAAGTAATATTTAAAAAATACTCCCCTATTGGTGAACTGTCAGGCTTTGCGGGTCAGTATGCGGAAACATTATACCGCACCTGTAATTATCCCATCCTTATCTGTGACAGAGATGCTGTTGTTGCTTTTGCCGGTCTTTCAAAAAAAGAATGTGCTGACAAGAAGCTGTCATCTGATATGGAAAATGTTATGGAAAACCGCAGTTTGTATGTCCGAGAGAGAAACAGCAAGAATCTCTTTGCTCTTGACGGCAACGAAAAAATAATTGTATCCTGCGCAATGCCGGTGATTTCAGAGGGTGATATAATAGGTATTGTTATGTCGGTTATACCTGACGATCAGGATTCGTACCCCGGTGATGTGGAAACAAAGCTCATTCAAACAGCAGCCGTTTTCCTCGGAAAGCAGATGGAATAATAAAATTCATTCAAAGAATATTATGCACCCCGAATGCACACGTCTTTCAGGGTGCATTTTGTATTTGCAAATATTGGTGCATCCAATCTATTCCTTTCAGAAACACCATTTTCGAAATATATGAAACATATTATTAAGAGGCTTTTTGATTTATTACATAAATATTTTTGAGTGCGATTTTCTTTTTTAACACAAATTTGTTACAAAATCCCATATACATATCGTTGTATTTTTGTTAAAATTAATGATATATACATATGGCATATAAAAACTGTTGCCGTAGAAAATTTGATTTTAAATCTAAAAGGAGATTACTATGTTTAAAAGACTATTGCTGTTATCGGGAATTCTGACAACAGTTATTTTGTCGCTTGCTATGACATCCTGTCTTAAAAACAAGACTAACAACACCGAGAATCCAAACGGAGCCCCCTTGCTCAAAGATGGAATTGGCTTTAATGTTCCCAAGGGTGTTTGCGATGGAGAAGAAATCTCCATATATCTTGCGATGCCCTCTTATGCAAAATCATATATCGCCGAAGAAGAAACCGGAGACGATTTGAATGATGCTGTATACAAAAGAAATGCCCTTGTGGAGGAGCATACCGGAGCAAAACTGAAATTTGGTCTCACAACAGGAACCGGACGCGGTTTTGAACAGGAAGCAGAAGCTACAAAAATCAGAACCCTCATTCAGTCCGGAGACGACACCTACGACGCATTTATCCATGCTCAAAGAACAGATTTGTTCACCTCCTTTATGGATGGATTGTTTGTTGACTGGTACGAACTTCCCTATGTAAATCTTAAGAATCCGTGGTGGTATTCAAATGTGTTGAGAGACACAAGCTACGGCGGCAAGCTTTTCGCAATGACCGGTGATTACAACCTTAATTCCTTTGCACAAATCGAATGTCTGCTATTCAATAAAACAATTTGCGATGAAATCGGACTGGAATATCCCTATCAGCTGGTGCTTGACGGAGAATGGACACACGACAAATTTGTAGAATACATAAAAGCCGGAACAAAGGATGTTAACGGTGACGGAAAAATTGAATACTCTTCTGACAGAATGGGCTTTACCGGCTATATGTACGAACAGATTCCCGCACTTTTCGTAGGCTACGGCGGTGACTGCATTACAAAAGACGAACGCAATCTTCCTGTTCTTGTTGTAGACAGTGTACACAACTATGATGTGCTTGACAAAATGCTCGAGGTATTTGACATTAGTGGAAGTAAATATTTTCAGATAAGCGATGGCGGCCCCATAAACCACGATTTATTCAACGAGGGCAAAGTTCTCTTTAACGACAGCTTCATCAGCAATGTTCCCTCTACCAGAGGACTTGAAAATATTGATATAGGCTTTATCCCCTATCCGAAGTTTGATGATTCCCAGGAACAATATTATTCAAGAACAGCAAATCTTTCGGGATTTACTTATATTACTGTTACAAATAAGAATCTTGAAGCAACAGGAGCCGTTCTTGAAACTATGGCATATTACTCAGGCGATACTATGCTGAAAAAATATTTTGACATTGTTCTTTCTCTGAAGTCAACAAGAGATATTGAATCAGAAAAAATGATTCCGATTATCAGAAATTCCTCCAGATTTGAAGATATTATGATTCCTTTTGACGGCATCCAGATCGTAACCGCCGGTGTAGGCAATACGCTTTCCTCAACTGTTGCCGCATACAATGACATCTGGGAATCCACTGTTGAAGACCTCGTGGAATTTTACGAAGAATAAATTGCAAAACTTGGGATTCTTCACGTTACTGTGATGAATCCCATTTTATTTATTCCGGAGAAAGACGGTTATTCCCTTCAGGTATTTTATTTTTTCTAATTGCCCGCAAATAGCAAAAAGTATTTTTTGCTTGCAATTCTCGTAAAATTATGATATACTTACAAATAGTTTTTACAGAAAAACGGAGGCGTATATGTTCTTCAGAAAAAATACAGAAAAAAACCAAAGCCTCGGCGAAAAAATACGCGAATGCTTTAAAAATCCGCCGGTGCTTGAGAGCGAAAGACTGATATACAAGAAGATTGTACCGGAAAATGCACAGGAAATGTACGAATATTCTAAACTTGAGGATGTAACGCGGTATCTTCTCTGGAGTCCACATATAAAACTGTCACAAACAGAAAAATATATAAAACTTCTGCAGAGAAAATATGACGAGGGTGCTTTCTGGGACTTTGGTCTTACATATAAAGAAAACGAAAAATTTATTGGTACCTGCGGAATCACAAGCTTTGATGATAATACGAATACAATCGAAATTGGTTATGTGCTGTCTCCGGATTTCTGGGGAAGAGGGCTTGCAGTTGAAGCGGCAAAAACCATTATGGCATACTGCTTTGAAAATTTCGGTGCAGAAACAATCTGTGCCAAGTTTATGGATGGCAACAACGGCTCTATGCGTGTAATGTCAAAGCTCGGAATGACCCTTGAGGGCATTTACCACCGTTCTATGTATGTTAAAGGTGACTACAAGACCATACATGTTTACGAAATAAAAAAGGAAAAATTTTTTGAACTCAATCCATAATTAAAAAGGTTTTGAGATGTTAATGCTGCTTACGCTAGGCACCTGTTGTGCAACAATAACAAATACAGTTGCTGTTTTTTGTGCAAACAACAAAAATTTCAAATCTAACAAAAAGCAATTGATTTTATAACAAATTGGTGATATAATTATTAATAGTTTATTGTGGGCAAAAAATGCCTATCGCTTTTATTACCATTCAGGAGGAAAATAAAATGAAACTCAAGAGATTTTTTGCATTACTTCTTTGTGCACTTATGATTACCGGCGTGTTTGTTTCCTGCAGCGACGGCGGAAAAAACGAAGATGATAAGGGTGCAATAATTGATATGTACTTCGGTAAGAGACCTTCCGATTTTGACCCGACAGTATTTGCAACGAACTCTGATAAGTACCAGATTACTTCACTGATTTACGAGGGGCTTGTGGGTATCGACAAGAACGGTAAGGTAACAAAGCTTGGTGCTTCAAGCTGGGAATATGAAATCGACGAACGTGAAGACGCACTTCGGCTGACAATCAAGCTTGCAGACAAAAAATGGTCAGACGGTATTGCAGTTCGTGCGGATGACTATGTTTATGCATGGCGAAAGATACTTGCTCCCGCAAACGATAACCCTGCAGCCGCACTTCTTTACCCTATAAAGAATGCAAAAAAAGTTAAGTCCGGCGAGGTTACCTCTGATATTGGCGTAAGAGCGGTAAACGACTCAACTCTGGAAATTTTCTTTGAAGACAAGGCTGCAGATATTGACTACTTTATAAGATGTCTTGCAAGTCCGATGCTTGTTCCGCTTCGCGAGGACAAGGCTGACAAAGAAAACTGGTCAAATCAGCTCAACTATCTTGTTACAAATGGTCCTTTTGCAATCAAGTCAATGTCCGACGACAGAATTATGCTTGAGCGCTCAGTTCATTATAACGGTCTTCGCGCTGACCAAGATCAGGACAAATATGTCAAGCCTTACAGAATAAATATGTATTTTGTAGACGACCAGAAAGCAATTGATATGTTCAACAGCGATAATATTGCGGAAAAATATTATTTTGTTGGCGAGTTTCCAAGGATACTTACAATAAAAACAAAGCTTCCATAAAAACTAACAGCGATCTTACAACATACACATATTATTTCAACACAACCAACAATCTTCTTTCATCTGTAGAAACTAGAAAAGCACTTTCTGCTGCTCTTGACAGAAATGAAATTGCAAAAATAAGAGGAAACGGTGCTGAGCCTGCTACAGGTCTTGTGCCTACAGGTGTTAAATACTCCGGAACAAAGGATGACTTTAGAGCAAAAGCAGGAAATGTTCTCTCCTATAGTGGCGCTAAAGTTGAAAGTAAAGGTGCTCTTACTCTCGTTTATAACAAGGACAGAGGATACGAAAAGGAAATTGCAGAGTACGCAAAGAAAAAATGGGATGCTCTCGGATTTAAAATCACACTCAAGGGTGTTGCTGATGTTGAAATTGACGACATTATAAAGAGTGGCGAATTTGATGTAATCGGTGCAGATATTGTATCTCTCACAGACGATGCCTTCGGATTTGTTGTTCCCTTTGCTGTTGAGTTCTCCGGAACATATGTAGATGTAAGAAACCCTGATGTATTCTACAACCCCCACTTCACAGGCTACAACAACAATACCTACAACAAGAAAATTGCAGAGATTGTAGGACTCACCGAAAAGACCTCGAAGAGCAGAGCATCACTTCTTGTTGAAGCAGAAAAATTGCTTATGGCTGATGCACCCGTAGCCCCCCTGTTCTTTGAAAAGGCAAACTATATGGCAGCAAAAGAGCTCTCAAAGTTCACTGTTGACTACAGAGGAGCAAAGAACTTTACAGACGCAAACCTCAAGGACTACCTTGAAGTAAACGATGCAAAAAAACTTGCCAGCGAAGCTAACTAATGCTGACTGAAAAAGCAGTGTAAAACAAATTACGAAATTACCGACATCGCAAACTCTGCGGTGTCGGTTTTCTTTGATGTTTTTCTATTACAATCGCTATATTTATTATATGGTAACAGCCTGCGCCGTCACATAAACCTATGTACTCCTCTGACGACAAAATTCCTCTGAAAAAGCATTGACAAATCAGACATTGTTTGATATAATATATCGGTAAAAAGGTTTCCCTTTTTTCAACATATCCGGAGTGGTATCGAAGTGGTCATAACGGACATGACTCGAAATGAAATAAGACTTTTAGAAATATCCTCTTCAAAAAGTGCTTGAAATCCGCTGTATAGCTTGATTTTTTGAAAAACTGAATATTTACGATTTTAGCAGTTCCCAAAGAAAGTTCCCAAAGATTTGCTTTTTTGGACAACTGTTAAACATATATGGAGAAGTATCGAAGCGGTCATAACGGGGCTGACTCGAAATGTAGTGAAGTTAGAGGAAGTCCCAACCGCTACAAACCCTGATTTTACGGGACTTTTCTGAAAATTTAATATCGTTGTTTTTAGCTGTTCCCAAAGGTTGTTCCCAAAGATTTGC
>JAFWWX010000351.1 GCA_017517985.1 Clostridia bacterium
ACATTAGTTCCTTTCCTTCGCGGTTCCAACGAACATAAATCCAAGCCGACACAGCATTCGGTAAAGGAACTGCAAGGAATGGGCATTAACCCCAATATTGTGGTTTTGCGCTGTGATGAACCTTTGGATGAATCCATTTTCAAGAAAATTTCACTATTCTGCAATGTAAAACCTGATTGTGTTATAGAAAACATAACACTTCCAAATCTATATGAAGCTCCGCTTATGCTTGAAAAATCAAACTTTTCAGCGGTTGTGTGCAGAGAACTTGGAATAGATGCTCCGAAACCTGACTTAACCGAGTGGAGTCAGATGGTCGAGCGTATAAAGACAAGAGAACACAATGTAAATATCGGTCTTGTAGGAAAATATGTCGGACTTCACGATGCTTATCTTTCTGTTGCAGAAGCCCTTCGTCATGCCGGATACTATCATAATGCGCATATTGATATAAAATGGATTGACTCGGAAGAAATTACAAATGACAATTACGAAGAAAAGCTTTGCGGTCTTGACGGAATTTTAGTTCCGGGCGGATTTGGCAATCGTGGAATTGAAGGTATGATTCTTGCCGCAAAATATGCGAGAGAAAAGGAAATTCCGTATTTCGGAATTTGTCTCGGTATGCAGATTGCAGTTATTGAATATGCAAGAAATGTCTGCGGCATAACCGATGCAAACTCTGGTGAGTTTGATGAGCAGTGTAAGCATAAAGTAATAGATTTTATGCCCGGTCAGAGCGATGATATAGATAAGGGTGGCACATTGAGGTTGGGTGCATATCCCTGCGAAATTAAGCCTGATACAACAATGGAGCGTTGCTATGGTGAAACTTCGATTTCAGAAAGACACAGACATCGCTATGAATTTAATAATGAATACAGAGATATACTTGAAGGTAAAGGACTTACACTTAGCGGAACTTCACCTGACGGCAGACTTGTAGAAACAGTTGAAATTACAAAAAGACCATTCCATGTCGGCGTTCAGTATCATCCCGAATTTAAGAGCCGTCCCAATAAGGCACATCCTCTTTTCTGTGGCTTCATCGGAGCGGCATTTGAGAGGAGTGTGAAGTAATGTCTATACATGAAGAATGCGGAGTATTCGGCGTTTTTTCTTCTGCACAAACCAATGTTTCTGATCTTGTGTATTATGGGTTATATGCTCTGCAGCACAGAGGTCAGGAAGCATGCGGCATTGTAGTAAATGATGACGGATTATTTTATTCACATAAGGATATAGGACTAGTCGGTGAAGTGTTTGGCGGATCGAAACTTCGTGATTTTCCTAAGGGAAATATGGCGGTCGGTCATGTAAGATACGGAACAACAGGAGGTTCGAGCAGGAAAAACTGTCAGCCGATTGAGGTGAATCACCAGAAAGGAAAAATGGCGATTGCACACAATGGAAATCTGTCAAATGCTTATGAACTTAGAAACAAGCTTGAACTTACAGGTGCAATATTTCATACAACAAGCGATACTGAAACGATTGCATATATCATAACAAAGGAAAGGTTAAATGCACCATCAATTGAAGAAGCAGTAAGCCGAAGCATGAATATACTCTGCGGTGCATACTCACTTGTGGTTATGTCACCTGCAAAAATGATTGCCTGTCGTGATCCTTATGGCTTCAGACCGCTGTGCTACGGAAAAATAAGTGATGGTACTTATGTTATTGCTTCTGAAAGCTGTGCATTATCAGCTGTCGGTGCAGAATTTATCAGAGATTTGTTGCCCGGAGAAATTCTTGTGTTTTCAAAAAGCGGTATAGAGTCCCGAAAAGAGCATTGCAGTACAAAAACAAAGAAGACCTGTATTTTTGAATATATTTATTTTGCAAGGCCGGATTCCAAGATAGACGGCGTATCAGTTCACAAAGCACGAAAGAAAGCCGGACATATCTTAGCTGAGTGTCATCCTGTGGATGCGGATGTTGTAATTGGTGTTCCGGATTCGGGGTTGGATGCAGCATTAGGTTTTTCTGAAAAATCAGGAATTCCGTATGGTATCGGTCTTATAAAGAATAAATATATCGGCAGAACTTTCATCTCGCCGGGACAGGAAACAAGAGTTGACCAAGTTAAAATAAAGCTGAGTGCAGTTGAAGAAACTGTGTCGGGAAAGCGAGTTGTTTTGGTCGATGATTCTATTGTAAGAGGTACTACAAGCGGAAGAATAGTAAAGCTTCTTCGAGATGCAGGAGCGAAAGAGATACACATGAGGATTTCCGCTCCGCCGTTTCTCCATCCGTGCTATTACGGAACGGATATAGATTCCGAAGAACATCTGATAGCCTGTAAATATACAATTCCGGAAATAGCCGAAATGATTGGTGCAGACAGCCTGGGATATTTGCCAAAAGAAAAACTCGGAGATTTGATTGAAAGCACAGATTATTGCAGTGCTTGTTTTGACGGTGAATATCCGACTCCGGTTATGACAAACATACCAAAGAATAAATTTGAACAAAAAATATCCGAAGTAAAATGAAAGTGAGGGTTCATCATGGCAGAAAAATTTAACAGAAAAATAATTTTAGAGGACGGGAGTGAATATGAGGGGTTTGCTTTTGGTGACTTGTCAGATAAAGTATGTGAAATTGTTTTCAATACTTCAATGGTAGGTTATCAGGAAATTGTATCAGATCCGTCATACACCTATCAGGCTGTTGTTATGACCTATCCT
>JAFWWX010000352.1 GCA_017517985.1 Clostridia bacterium
AGATCTGCACTTACCCTTTTGAAATATACTCTTGCCTCTTCAATGTTCTTTCTATGAATAGACACCGTAACATATTTCTCCTGAATGATGGAATTTGCTCCTGTAGCTTTATCAATTAAAAGCTGATTGTATTCCTTTCGGTATTCATCAAGGTCATCAGCCTTCATGTCGATGAGAATCTGATTTTCAAAATCAGCTTTATTAAGTGTTCTGTTATTGATAGTCAGCTTTGTTGTATCATTACTGTCAAGTGAATTCAGCAGTTCGGAATACTCCAGAAACATAGCTTCTTTGTCTGCTTTTGATGCTACATAGTAGTTTATATCCTCGAACTTATACATCTTTGAGAATTTGTTTTTACCTACTTTGAAAATCCCATCATCATAAATTGTCTGGACAGGAATAATGTCCTGAACACCTTTAGGAACTTTGAACTTCTCCTTATCTTGCTTAAATGTTGTTGTTAATGTTTTTATCATTCTTTTTTCTCCCCTTTCGCTTCGCTTTCTTTGCTTCCTCAAGCAAGTTGTAATACAAATTGCAGTTCTTAAAAATCAGTCTCTTTGGAATAAGAAACTCTGATTTTATCCATGCAATAATGAATTTTTCTGCCGGCATACCGTTATATTTTACAAACCCCATAACCGCAAATGGAAATGCAACCAATACACAAAGCCAGCTTACAACTTCCAACCCAAATATAGGTCTTCCAATGAAATACACTACTACGGCAATTACACATGCCAAAACAGAAAAAATAAACTGTCTTAAAGACAGTCCAAAGTACATTGATTCGGTATATTCACGAATCTCTCTATTGATTTTAACTTCCAATATCCTTTCCTCCTTTCTTACAATCCCATCATTTCACGCACGATTCTGTCAGCCATCTTAACTGCTCCTACAAGCACCAACATATTGAATGCCAGTTCTCCTATATAGCTCCATACCATAGCTACCGGAGCTGCGTTAGCATCAACTACTGGTGGAGAAGCTGCAAAGACGGAAAATATAATGCAAGCCAGTAATATAATCGCGCCTTCAAGACATACTGCTGCATAGGATTTTAGAAAGCTCTTTCCGATCTGCTGTGTTGGTTCTCCGGCAAATGTGGCAAGTGGCACAGGAGCGATAGCAGTGTACATATATAGCTTAAAAAATCGTCCATAAACACTCATGATAATAATGAACGACAGTACCGTTATAAATAGACTTCCGATAAGAGTTACTGCCCACAAAGGGATACTTTCAAAGAATCCACATCCTTCTATTGCCGTTATCAATTCATCTGGCAACAACATATCTTCTGTTCCTCCAACACCTGAAGACTTCATAATTGTTTGTATAACGCCTTGTGCTATATTGAACAATGCCATCATAAGTTCCAGCCCATAGGTCACAACTCCTTTTGCAATAGCAAACCTTATAAATAGTTTCAACGCATGTTCAGGCTTCTTGACTTCTGTAAAGCTGCCACAGGTTTTCACCACCCCTACAACGAAAAAGAGGACCAGCAATGCCAGTCCAATAGCAAGTACCGCTCCATGGATGTCCAATATAACATCCCATATCGCACCACCTTTGAAGTTTTCGGGAGATTGTGTTAATAACTGCCACACTTCAGCCAGTTTCTTATTCCATGTGTTTAAGGAATTTTGCAGATTTTGTACAACCCAGTTATCCGACACTGTTTACACCTCCTTTTCTCTGTTACATCTTTCATTTTGGTTACACCTCCTCTCTGCGAAAAATCTGTATAATAAAAAAGCTGACTATATTCGTAGTCAACTTATGTATCGCAGCCTTTCGGCTGCAACTTTATCCAACGATTAAATTCAGAATTTCTTTTGCAAAGGTAATGATTACACCACCTGCAAGAGTTAAGAAGCCGTTGGCTCTCTGTGATGGATCATGCGACTTTAAGGAAAGTCCAATTTGCACGATACCAAATCCAAGCAGAATCAGCCCAATGGCTCTAATCAAACTGAATATAAAAGTGGATAAGTTATTGATGACAGTAAGCGGATCACTTGCTGCAAACACAAATGATGCTCCCAAAGTCATCAGTAAGACTACTGCAATATAAATCAGCATTACAGCTTTGAGTTTCTTTGATTTAATCTTCTTCATGCTTTTCCCTCCTGAGTTTCATATAATTTTTGTACATCTTCTTCAGATAACAATTCATAGTTGCCTTGTACTTCTGGAATGTCAGAAGCTACCACCACGCCATAGGCAAGTTTAATAGAAGCAATATCTTTCGTAACTTCTCCATGAACATAAGGTGCTTCTTTTCCATCTGTTGTAAGGGCGATATTAGGATGTTTCAAAATGTCAAACTTCAAATCAATAACAGGTCTTTCTCCTCTAATAAACAAAAGAGCGTATCTGTTATCCAGCATACGCACTTCATCCGGAGTCAAAAGTTCTCTCCCACTTATTTGATAATTTGTTGAGTAGTTCCCATGATTGCCAAAGGTTCTCCCATAGGTGTTCGTATCAATAGTTTCTTTCCCAAGCAGTTCACTGACATACTTGTGGGTTGACTGTTCATTTCCTCCAAGATACAAGAACTCATCGCAGTTACCTACGATTGATTCCCACTGCTTTTCAAACAAGGCTTTAAGCTGTGCAAGGTTCTGTAAGATGATACTTACTGACACACCTCTTGAACGCATAACCGAAAGAATCTTATCAAAATCATCAGGAAGGCTCACATTTGCAAATTCATCCATGCAGAAATGAACATGCACCGGAAGCGAACCTCCATACTTATGGTCAGCCACATAAAATAACTGCTGAAAGATTTGCGTGTATAAAATGCTTACCAAGAAATTAAATGAACTGTCGTTGTCAGGAATAAGAGCAAAGAGAGCTACTTTCCTTTCTCCCATGCTTTGCAGGTCAAGTTCATCAGTTGCCGTAAGTGAAGCTAAACCTTCCAAATTAAACTTCTCTAATCTTGATGCAAGGGTAATCTGTATGCTCTTTAATGTCTTTCCTGAACCGGAATGATAAGCCTTATAGTATTTCACAGCTATATGATTCGGCTCCTTTGCTTCCAAGTCATAAAACAATAAATCAAGTGGACTGAAGTATGATTCATCTTCTTCGCTTACATCTCCAGCCCTCAGCATTTCCATTACCATTGAAAAATTCTGCTCATCTTCAGGAGCTTCATACTTCAAATAGAAAATGAGTGCCAGGAGCAACATACTGGCCGCAGTATCCCAAAATGGGTCCTGCGACTGACTGCCCTTTGGTGTTGTACTCTTGAAAAGGTTGGTTACAAGTCTCTGAACATCGTTATCGTCATCAAGATAAACAAACGGATTATAACAATGACTTCTTTCCATGCTAATTAGGTCAAGAACTCTCACTTCGTATCCTTTCTTTTCAAGCAACTTACCCGTATCCCTTACAATTTCTCCTTTCGGATCTAACACAACAAAAGAGGTATTCGCCTGCATGATATTCGGCTTACAATAGAATCTTGTTTTCCCTGAGCCCGAACCACCACATACTAAAACATTTAAGTTTCTTCTGTGCTTCTTTCCATTCATTCCAATACGAACACGCTGCGTTAATAATTTGTTATCCGAATCAGGCTTCTGCCTGTATTTCTTATTGATTGATTCAGCATTACCCCACTTAGCCGAACCATGTTCTTCACCTCTACGGTAATTCTTTTTAGTAGAAATGTAGATGCCGATAGATATTCCATAAATCAGTAAAAAAATAAGAACAGACCTCAAGCTGTTCTCACATAACTTGATATTAAATGGATTTGCAAATACATCTTCGGCACCTAACAACATTTCTGCTATACCCGTTTCCATATACGGTGCTATAAGCAAAGCAAACCATATAACAGGCAATACCCCGATGAGGATCAAGATAATCTCTGTCTTAATATTACCTTGCTTCATATTCGCTTCTTTCTACGATACGAAAACTCTTTCGTTTCGCATTGGCAGTTTTGAGGATCAATTCATCGACTGCATCTGTGGGGCGTTCTTCTGATTTCAGTCTCGTCCTCATTTCATTTAGTGCATTGATTATGATATTCTGCTCATAATTGTCCATCACTATATATGACTTTTCCTCTCTCATATCGACCTACCTTTCCTGAAAGGTATCCCCTTTATCTCGAACTAAAAAGGCATTAGTCCTTTTTTCTCCATACATGTCCAGCAAATCGTCAATTCTTCTGGAATCTTCATAAGTTGCTCCGGCATAAAGAGAATACTCAACTCCATCAACCTTTACCTTTGTATCTGTTTTCTTCAGTTCAATTCCCTTCAAATTTTCTTCTTCAAAAAGATTGAACACATATCCTGCTTTTACTGCTAACATTTTATCTCTCCTGTTCTGTTTTCTCTTTTCGCTGTTTCTCAATAGCCTCGTTCATTCTGCCATTGATTTCATTCATGGCTTTTCTAACAGTGTTAAGCTCAGAGCGAACTTCCTTATACTTCATTTCCTGATAAGATTCTGGCAGTTCAATGTCAATGCCGTTTGCATCAATACCATATCTTTTGCAAAGCATATAAGCTGCGATTTTTGCCTTATACTCATTCTCACTTCTGTTATAGCCATAATTATCGGCAGCAAATTCAACATGAGCTAATTCAACAGAAACATCTCTGAAGAAAACATCAGGCTCAAGCCCACGCTTCACAAAGACCTTCTGATTTCTGATGTCAAAGATGGCATTATGCTCACCATCAATAGCATCAACTGCTTCGATTGTAATTGGAGACTTGCTTACCAATGCTTTCAGTAACTGCCTGTCACTCACATTCTTAAAGTAACTATCCTTTGGCATTCCGGTAGTCTGTGAAACATCAAACAGTTTCTTGACATTATATCCAGTTCCTTTTGAGCCATCAGCTTTTGTAAATTCAGTTGGCTCAATAATGCAAACACCTTTTTCACCTTTATTGATCATCACATTTCTACTCTTCCAGTCATCGAATGTTTTAAGCTGCATTGCTTCAGGATCCTGCTTGGCAATAAGGAGTGCATTGGAAACAGAATACATATTGAATCTCGCCTGAACATCAAGATATTTCATCAGTTCTGCTTTATCAAAAACAATCGCTTCTGTTTCCTCTTTCAG
>JAFWWX010000353.1 GCA_017517985.1 Clostridia bacterium
TGTCGGATGCATTGCTTTCAAGACTTAAATATGGCGGCGCTTCGAATGAAATGCTTGAGGCATTTATATAATCCGGAGGTGGTACCAATTGCAAAATATTATATATTTTATCGTGTTCGTGCTCCTTGCTTTAGGGGGCATTTTTATTTTCGGTGTAAAACTTCCGAAAAAGAAGAACATTGTTTCAATTTCTAAGGCAACCGCGAAGGATAAGCGAAAGCATGTTGATGAAAAGTTTTCAAAGCTTAGCCTGACCGAAAAGATATACATTGGAATAAAAGACACCGTAGAAATGAGTGGATTCAAAATGAATACATTTTGGTTTGCGGTTGCCCTTTCAATGTTTGCGGGAATCGGACTTGGAAAGTTTCTATTCTCTGATGGGCTTCTGGCAGTTGCTACTGGGATTGCGATGATCCCCATGCCGTATATCCTGTTTAAGGTAAGAGCCAGATGGTACATAAGAAACAGAGACGAACAGCTTGAGAGTTCAATGAACCTTATAACAAACAGTTATTTAGGTTGTAACGACATCATAAAGGCTGTTAATGAAAACCTTGACAAGCTTGACACCCCAAAACCATTTGCAGAGTTTGTGACGGATGTAACCCTCATTGACTCAAACATTAAGAGAGCACTGATGAAGCTTGAAGTAAAAATCAATAACAAATATTTCTCCGAATGGATTGATATTTTGGTTCTTGCTCATGAAAAATCAGGAGATTACCGTTTTATATGACCGGCTGTTGTTCAATCAATGAACGATGCAAAAAGACTTCAGATTGAAGCGGACACAGTAATGATGGCTGTGTGGAGAGATTACTTCACCTCCGTAATTCTTTCGTTTTCTATTATTCCGCTACTCAAGTGGTCCAATGCAACGTGGTTTGATATTTTAGTCGGTTCAGCAGTAGGAAAGATACTTATCATCCTGATGCTGGTTATGACGGTAATCTCGGCTTTCATTACACTCAAGGTAAATAAACCGCTTTAAGGAGGATGCATATGATTTATTTTATTATTTTTGCTTTCTTTGCAGGCGGTTTGTTTATAATCACCTCGGAGGTATTGGGATTACCTCCGACTGCTACAGCTAAAGGCGTTAAAATCGCAGTCAAAAGTCAACAGTCCCTCCTAGACTCACTTTTGACTGTGGTTGTAATGCCAATTGTAAAAATTGTTTCGCCCTTTATGATGATTGCTGATTATAAAGAAAAGCGTATGGCAAAGCAACTGAGACGAGCGGGAATCCCGCTTGAACCAAAAGAGTATTATGCAAGGTCAATTGTTATGGCAGTATTAGCAACAGCAATAACTTATATAATGCTTGTGCTTACAGTGAAAAGCATGAGCCTTGTTGCAGTAATACTTGGTGTGGTTGTTTATTTCCATTTTCACGGCGAAATTAAAGACAAGCTGAAGGCAAAGGACAAATTAATTGAGGCAGAACTTCCAAAGTTCATACGAGCGATAGTTCAGGGCCTCAGAACAGAAAAAAATATTATTAAACTTTTGGAAACCTATCAAACGATTGCCGGTGATGGTCTTAAGTACGATATTGAAGTGCTTATTATGGACCTTAAATCCGGTAACTTTGAAGAGGGTATGACGGAGTTTGAAAAACGACTTGGTAACAGTTATGTATCGAGACTTGCGAAGGCACTCATCGCTGTAAACAGAGGTGACGACCAAAGCTCGATGCTAAATTACTTGTTATCTGATATGGGCCTTCTTGCAAAAGAAATGATGCAAAGAGAGTTAAACAAAAGGCCCGGCAGAGTGAAGATGTTAGTTATCCCCATCGTGCTTGTTGCGGTGGTTGCGCTGTTCTATGTAATCGGTGCAAATCTATTTTCTTCGCTTGGCGGAATTATGTAGGAAGGAGGCAAATCTTATATGAAAAGACTGGTTAGTAAATGCAGAGACTTATCTACAAAGGCGTATTTGAAAACAAAGAATTTTCTTTCAAATACTGACGGCGACCAGATTACAGGCTGGCTCATCGTAATTCTTCTTGTTGTAGTTGTCGGCGCATTCTTCTTAAACACATATAAGTCAACAATTGTTGAAGTTTGGGAAGCAATCATCGATAAGATTTACGACACATTCGGAATTTAAAGAGGATGGAGGTGATTACCTTGAAGAAAAAAGGCAGTGCCTATTATGAGATTATAATTAAAACATTGGTGTTTATTACCCTGATAGCAACGGCTATTTCTTTCTTTGGGGTATTCACCACTTATCTCAATGTAAACTATGCTGCAAGGCGTGTTACACGAGAAATTGAAATATCCGGGCGGGTATCATCAGATACATACGCTTTGTTCAATGAGATGAAGACGAACACCAATATCGGCGATACTGCTACGATGAGTGTTTCGGCGACATACTTTAATGCAGCACAGAAAAAGATACAACTTCGAGATACATTTACTGTTACGGTGAGGTCATCGTACAGAATCAATATATTTACACCGACAGGGGGCACACCTGTTGGATTTGATATTCCGCTTGTTGTCCGGCTAACGGGGATGAGCGAGAAATTCTGGAAATGAGGTAACTAATTTGAATCGAATAATTAAATATGCAATTGAAGTCGGTGCATCGGATGTTCACATTACCGAAAACCAGGAAAGCTGGGTAAGAGCAAAGGGCAATCTTCATAAATGTGGAGAAAAGATTGCATTATCCGACATTGATGAGTTTATAGAACTTGTTATACCGAGTTTGCTTGACGACTATATGGCACTTCGCGAAAAGAGGAGAACAAATCCTATTGACGGAGCTTTTAAGTATATGTTCCGCAGGTTCAGGATTAACATTTACCGCGGGATGGATGGTATAAACCTTGCCATCAGACTTTTAAGTGATAAGATTCTTTCCCTTGAAGAACTTTATCTTCCAAAGGAAGTTGAAAGGTTCACGAAGATTAAGTCAGGTCTTTTCCTTGTTGTTGGTACCACAGGAAGTGGTAAGTCTACCACACTTGCATCAATGATTGACCACATCAATAAGGAAAGAAGCGAAAATATCCTTACTGTAGAACAGCCTGTTGAATATATTCACAATTCAATTCAAAGCAGAATTGAGCAGATTGAAGTTGGGATTCATGTAGATTCCTTCCAGACAGCAACCGTTGCTGCGATGAGACAGAATCCTAACATTATTCTCGTAGGCGAGATGAGGGACCTTGAGACAATCCAAAACGCGATCACCCTTGCAGAAACAGGACATGTTGTTTATGGTACGCTTCATGCCAAGAGCGTAACAGATACGGTTGACCGAATCATTGATGTATTCCCGCCTAAACAGCAGGATCAGATAAGACTTCAGCTTGCAGGTGTTATTAAAGGCATCATGCATCAAACGCTTGTAAGAGGTGTTGGCGGAAAGCTTGTTCCGCTTATTGAACTTTTAAGCGCCGATGATGTAGTTGCTGCCATGATTCTTGGAAAGCAGAAATCGAATTCCATTCGAGATTACATGAGAGGCAAATCTTCGATGGGTAATGTCCATATTGCAGATAATGCTGCATGGCATATCAAGAATGAAAGACTTACCCTTGACAATATAAAACCGATTCTTGCTCCTGATGATTTTGGTATCGTAAGAACACTTACGGAACCTACGGAGAGAAAGAGAGGATTTAACTAATGGCAATTTCTTTAATTAAATACTCCTTCGAAATCGGAGCAATATCCGAAGAACAGAGAGATAAGGCAGAGCGCTATAAAAGAGAAACAGGTGTGAGTGATGAAACTGTTATTAAGGATATGAAGCTTTTGAGTGATGAAAAACTTCTGCAGATATATTCCAAGATTTATGGTTACAGAGCAGAATTTGAACCGGAGGTTTCTGATTTTACACTTGCAACACAGTTTAAAAAGAGAGATTTGCAAAGATTGGGATTCTTTCCGGTAAGTTCGGAGAAATCTATTATCCTTTATACTTCGGAGCCGTCAGAGCTTCTGTTTGTTGAGGACTTTGTAAGGGATAAGACAGGATATAGGTCGAGGTTTTCCTATGTGATTACAACGGATGCTGCAATCCACAGAATGATTGATTCGGTTTTTAAAGATGAGAGCACGGTGGATGCAGATGAGTTTGATATTTCCGGCGATAATCTTACAAACAATGTCATATATGATGTTGCCGAGAATGACTCTTCTTCGGTAGTTAACTGGGTTAATAAGATATTCCGAGATGCTGTAGAACATCGAATATCGGATATTCATTTTGAACCGCAGGAGGATGCCTTTTATGTAAGATACCGAAGCGACGGTTCCTTAAAGATTGAGCATAAGCTTCCAATGTCTACTGCAAGACAGATTATTAACCGAATTAAAACGATGTCAAACCTTGACGTAAATACTTCAAAAAGTATTCAGGACGGTAACTGCCGACTTGATATTTTCGGAAAATTCGTTGACCTTCGTGTTTCTGTGATTCCTGCAGTAAACGGTGAAAACCTTGTTGTCAGAGTTCTTGACCAGAATAAGATGAGTCTTGATGTTTCAATGATAGGTTTTACAAAGGAGAATGAGAAAAAGTTCCTTAAGATTATTGAAAAACCAAAAGGGATTATTCTTCTGACAGGTCCTACCGGTTCCGGTAAAAGTACATCGCTTTATGCAGCACTTTCGGTTCTTAATACAACTGACAGATGTATCATTACATTTGAGGATCCGATTGAATACCGTATTCCCGGCATTGTTCAGGTTCAGATAAATCCTGCAATGGGGGTAACATTCCCGCAGGCACTTAAAAGCGGACTCCGACAGGATATTGAAGTAGCGCTTGTTGGTGAGATTCGTGATATGGAAACAGCATCAATTGCATTTGATGCTGCAAATACCGGTCACATGGTATTCTCAACACTTCATACAAACAGTGCAGCATCTTCAATCCTTCGACTTGTTAAAATGGGTGTTGAGCCGTATATGGTTTCTTCGACGCTTATTGCAGTTATCAATCAGCGACTGGCAAAAAGAATCTGTCCGCATTGCAAGGAAGAATATCTGCTTCCGCAGGATTCACCTTTCAGAAAGGTATTAAAATACGGAGACAAGGAAGTGAAGCTATACAGAGGTAAGGGCTGTAAGAAATGCAACGGAGAAGGCTATAAAGGCAGAGTTGCAATTCAGGAGTTCCTTATTATGAACGATGAGCTTGCCGAAATTTTAGACAAGGGGGGCACAACCCTTGAAATTGAGCAGGCGGCCATAAGAAACGGCAGCATCGAAAA
>JAFWWX010000354.1 GCA_017517985.1 Clostridia bacterium
CTTATGCAAAAGCTACCCGATACACATAAGGCAAAATGGTTTGCAGGTGCAGCTCTTAATACATCAGAACAGGCAATGCAATCAGTTCTGTCAACAGCGCTTTCACGACTTAATGCATTCCTGGATTCAGAGATGGAGCAGATACTCTGCTTCGATACTGCTATAGATGCTGACAAGTTCTGTAATACGAAGTCTGCTGTGTTTATCATCATGCCGGAGGAAGACAACACGAAATATTTTCTGGTGTCGCTTATAGTTCAGCAGCTCTATCGTGAGATGCTTGCGGTAGCTGATGAAACGGATGGTAAACTTAAAAACCGTGTAATATTCTATCTTGATGAGATTGGTACTATCCCGAAGATAGAATCGCTCGAAATGATGTTCTCGGCAGGTCGTTCCCGTAAAATCAGTATCATTGCAATTATACAGTCTCTTGCCCAACTTGAGAAAAACTATGGTAAGGAAGGTTCATCAATCATCATAGATAACTGTCAGCTTACAGTCTTCGGCGGATTTGCTCCAAACTCTGATACGGCAGAAACAATGAGTGCAAATCTCGGTGACCAAACAGTTATGTCAGGTACGGTAACACAGTCGAAAGTGAATGGCTCAAAACAGTTGCAGATGATATCCAGGCCGCTTATGACGGTAGATGAACTTAAAACCCTGCCTCGTTTTCATTTTATTATTGCAAAGACAGGCGCACATCCTATGAAAACAAAACTTGATTTGTTTATGAAATGGGGAATCAGTCTTGATAAAAAGTTTGAGGTTGATAAAAACAATGTGCGTGAAGTGCATTATGCAGGTAAGGATCAGTTGATAGCCGAGATAGAAAAGCTGGGAACAGGCTCATCAGGAGGAATGCAACACACTCCTGTGCCAAATCCGAAACAAAGAGATGATATGGATTGTTCAGACAAAGGAGGTGTACATATCAATGAAAAATCAGAACAGCAGCACAAAGCGGGCCAGAATTAACAGAATGTATGGCACGGATGATATTCCGTCAAGAGCTAAGATCGTGTATCTCTATTTAGAAGATAGATGCTACACATCGTCAGAATGCTTTCCGGCAATAGGTACGATATGTACTTCTCTCAATCTCTCTCGAAGTACAGTTAAAAGAGCACTTGCAGACCTTGAAAAAGCAGGTCTTATTGCGAAAGAAAGACGATTCAGAGACGATGGCGGTTGTACAAGCAATAACTATGTGCTTGCAGACTAAAATTTTTATAATCTGTGAAAACGCAACCCGTCTGTCTATTTGCTGAACCTAGGACTGGTTCATGATGAACCAACAGGAAGATATAAGACGAACTTAGGATATTGGATTAAAAAATTATTAGTTTAGATTTAATTTATTAGTATGGGAGGTGATATATTATGGCATGGAGCAAGATTGGATATGGAACTCCGGCGTATAAAGAGTACGAAGCGATGGATCACAAACTTTGGGATTATGCAAGTGCATATTCGTTTAATGAATATGAGGATGTAATACTAACAGCTATGGAGATATCCACTAAGTATCGCAGGGAACTTCAGGAAGTTTATGAAGGCTATTGGTCAGGCAAATATAATATCGAACAGCTTAGAGAAACAATAGCAAGGCTTGACGAGCAGACCAAGGATGGTAAGTTTAGACAGGAACTCCTAAGTGAACTTGAGAAGAAACAGAAAAAATAATTTTTCTTTTCCAATAACCAAAACAAATAGTTTTGTTTTATATTAGTCATCATCAATCGGTCTTGGTTATTTATATAAGGTGCAGAGCATACTGCTTGATGCAGTGTGAACTGCACCTTAATTCATTAAAAAAGATTGGAGGAAACAAAATGAGAAATATATTTAATGCTTTCAAAACAGAGAAGAAAGCAATTGCATTTATTGATTATGAGTATTGTTTTTACTCGTACTTAGATACTCATAAAATAAAACCTTGTCCCATGATATGGAGAAAGAAACTTGAAGAAAAGTATGAACTAAGCGATATTATGGTATTCGGTGACTTTACTCAAAAAGAGATAAGTGAAGAACTTCGAAAACTGAGGTCAATTACAAATACAATCATAGAAACATCAAATGTCTTCCTGGAACGCAAAAAGGATATGACAGACTTTATAATGCTTGACTATATCTATCAAAGTGTGGAAGCAAGAAAGGATGTAGATACATACATTCTTTTCACAGGTGATGGACATTTTCAGTCAGTAGTCAAGTATTTAAGGCAAAGGAAAAAGAATGTTGTTGTCTGTGGTGTAAGAGAAACAATGAGTGCTCAATTGCGAAGCGTTGCATCTGAAATTGTAGAACTCCCGATAGAAGAGGAAAGATACATTCATTACTACAAGCTGATTGCATCAAACATGAATTATGTTGAACAGTACCCCAAAATCATACCAACATTTGTGAGGACGGTAGAGAATGTTGCAAAGAAGAATAACCTTCCGGAAGAGCTTATAACTGATATGCTTAGAAGGATGATTCAAAAGGGATATATGATTCAAAAAGTAAAAAAGCTTAGTAACGGAGAAGTTCGTGTTCTTGAGGCTTGTTGGGATAAAATGCTTGAAGATGGAATTGTTTAGCAAAAAATAAAGCTCCCTCATCCGAATTATGAGTGAGGGAGCTTATATCTTTTAGGAAATATTTGTGAAAATTTAACAAAAATAAATTTTTTTGAGGAATTTTGTCCCCATTTGTTGTTTTTTGAGGTTATATATAGTGAAAACTAAAAATGGAAGGGTGAAAACAATGAAAAATTACAAAATGGTAGAATTGATTTTGAAACAGGATTTTGAGAGTGCGAAAGGAAGACATGATTTCAATGAGATGAGAGATAATTATGAATTACTCAGAGAATTATGGTCAACAGGTGAATTGGATTCTGAAGATTATCGTGATAACGAGTTGACATCAATAGTTCATTGCTTCACAGAGGTTAATGAAAACAAAGTGTCCTTGCCTTCTAATGTGAAATGGTGTGCTCAGAACTATGGCAAGAAGGTAATATATTGCCTTGATCAGTTAAGTGTAAAACTCATATTGCATGGAATAGATAACAAACTGATATGCGATTATTTTGAAGAAGAGGGGATAGAAACAAGATATATTATACTAGATGAATCGGTAGCATTGGATGAAACAGCTATGAAAACATTGGAACTACATAACGGAGACATCGTTGAATTGTGTATTGATGAAGAAATGATTGTAATTTCAAAAGAATAAAACAAAAACATAAAAATCAAGTGAAGTCTTGATTTTTTTGTCGAATAAGTGTATAATAAAAACATAATGATTTTATAGCAAAGGTGAGTGCTATGGTAACATATCAAAGACTATGGGAAACACTTAAAAAGAAGAAAATTCGTAAACATGATTTGATGGAACTGGCCGACATATCATCAACCACATTGACAAAGCTCAACAAGAATGAAATTGTTGCTTTAACTGTGTTGATTAAGATATGTAAAGCTCTTGATTGCCAGATCGAAGATGTAGTTGAAATAAGCGATGAGGCAATATAATGATATACATATGTGAAAAGTGTGGAATTGTATATAAAGCAGAATATCAACCGATAGAGTGTGAGTCTTGCGGTTGTACATATATAAGAAAAGCAGATGAAAGAGAAGTGTTGGAGATAGTAGGAAGTATGCTTCTTGACACAGATGAAAGCATTCTGCTAAAAGGAGAAAGAGGTGTAAAGCACTACAAATGAAAACAATTAAAAGATTGTTGTGGTTAATCCTTATTGTTCTTGTAATTGTAGGAGGTGTACAGATAAAAGGTGGATACGATAAGTATCAGCAAGCACTTACGGATAGACCTCTCAATGAGGTGTTGGATGAATTGCAGGACAAAGATAACTACACACAATACGAGGATGTCCCAGAGATTTATTACAAGGCTCTTGTGGCTGTTGAAGACAGGCGTTTTTATAAGCACAATGGCTTTGATATTATAGGTTCTGCGCGTGCGATTTATAATGATATTAAGGCTTGGGAACTGTTAGAGGGCGGAAGCACAATATCACAGCAACTTGCAAAGAACTTGTACTTTCCACAAGACAATACCTTACGAAGAAAAATAGCCGAAATATTTATGGCTATGAAAATAGAACGAGA
>JAFWWX010000355.1 GCA_017517985.1 Clostridia bacterium
AAGCCAGGTATCAACCCTTCCATAGCCGGCATTATATGCTGCAAACACTGTTTCCCAGACTCCGTATCTCGAATACAAGTAACTAAGGTAATATGTGCCGTACTTTATATTCACTCTCGGGTCATAAAGAAAGCTTTCGTTATATTCTTCACCGGTTCTGCGGCACAAATCCTCGAAGGTTGCAGGCATTATCTGCATAAGTCCAATCGCTCCGTCACCGGATTTTGCATCTGCCTCAAAGGAGCTTTCGCACTTTATTACCGAATAAATCACATCCTCAGGTACACCGAACATTTCAGAATACTCCTTAATATACTCACTGTATTTAATAGGATGTGTAACTTCCTTTATATAATTCTCCATAAAACTCCATGAAAATCCCACAGTAAGAGAAATAACTATTATTGCAACAATTATTATTGCTTTTTTCACTTGTTCACTCCTTTCAGACAAACCTTAAAATGTATTACAAAACATCGTCAAAGTACTCTTTCTTTGACATAAGCTCGTCATAAATTTTTATCGTATTCTTTTTAAGTTTTTCAAGGTTGCCGTTATTATATACGACATAGTCACATCTTTCCCTAAAATACTCATCATCTTTCTGTGAATTTATCCTCGCCATTGCCTCATCATAGGATATCCCATCACGCGTCATTATACGGTCTGCGCGGATTTCCTTATCTGCCAGCACGCAGAGTTTGAAATTACAGTAAAAATCCGCACCGGCATCAAACAGCTGGGGAGCATCAATAATAACAATTTTGTCCCCAGAAAGCTCTCTTTCAAAAAGCCACTGCTTTATCTTTTCAATTATGTATTTATGCGTGGTCGTTGTCAAAAATTCCAACTCTTCTCTGTCTGAAAACACTATTGACGCAACTTTTTTTCTATCCATCGTTCCGTCATTGCAAAGTATTTCGTTTCCGAAGTGAGCCACAAGCTCTGAAAGGCACTGCGTTCCGGGCAGAACTACCTCTCTTGCCGTTTTGTCTGTATCAAGGCAACAAGCTCCAAGCTGTTCCATTATATTGCACAGCTCGCCCTTACCTGCTCCACTTTGTCCGGTAACACCAAGTACTAACATTTCTTCAACCCTTCTTGCTTAAAGTTTAATCACATTAAATCCGGATGCCTTTAGAAGTCTATTGTAAATTGCAAGGTTTACACCATCCTTACTCTCCGGGCATCTGGCAATCACTCCGGTTATAAAGGAACATTCATCTGTTGCCCTGAGCGCATCAAAAATACTTCTCGCCTGCTGCATAGGGTCGCCTGCTTTTCCTATTGTAAAGACATTTCTGCATTCGGTAATGTACGAAACATCCTCGTCATAGCAGAGAATTGCAAGATTTTCCGTTTCACATCGTTTATTGATATATGCTATTGCTTTTTCGTCATTTCCCATAATAAGGGTAACCGGGCTTGCCGGAGCATAATGCTTATACTTCATTCCGGGAGCAGCGGCCGTTTCGTCATCATTCATTTCTGAAAGTATGGAACGGGAAATCTGCACCTGACCAAGAAGTAACGAAAGCGTTTCAAGGGTTACCGCACCGGGACGAAGAAGCACCGGTGGCTCTGTCGCAAGTGATACTATAGTTGATTCCACTCCGACATTACACGGACCTCCGTCTATTATAACATCCACTTTACCGAACAAATCCTCAATTACGTGTTCAGCTTTTGTGGGACTGGGTTTTCCGGATATATTGGCACTGGGGGCCGCAATCGGCACTCCTGCAAGCTCAATAAATTTTCTTGCAACGAGATTCTCGGGAATCCTGAATCCTGCATTGGGAAGCCCTGCTGTGACAGTCGTTGGTATCTCAGGTCTCTTACGCAATATTACCGTCAACGGTGCCGGAAAAAGTTGTGCAATCTTATCGAAATATTTGTTATCATCTGTATAAGCATATTTTGAAATATCCTCGGCACTCGCAAGGTGAGAAATAAGTGGATTGTCCTGAGGGCGTCCCTTTACTTCAAATATTTTCTTTACCGCTTCTCCGTCAAGTGCATTTGCTCCCAGACCATAAACAGTTTCTGTCGGGAATGCAACGAGGCCTCCGTTTCTCACTACATCTGCCGCTATTTTAAGGTTATTTATATCCCTCGGATTACTTAAATCCCCTGATACGTGTAGTATTTTAGTGTCCATATTATTCTCCCGTTTAAAAAGCCTTAATCTTCTTTAAAATTCGCTATTCTGAAGCTTTTCTGCTCTGTCGGTTGTTATAAGAGCATCTATGACATCGTCAAGGTTTCCGTCCATAATGTTTTCAAGTGAATAGAGCGTAAGTCCTATTCTATGGTCCGTAAGACGCCCCTGCGGGAAGTTATAAGTTCTGATTCTTTCGCTTCTGTCTCCGCTTCCCACCTGACTCTTTCTTTCCCCTGCTCTCTGCATTTCCTGCTTTTCCCGTTCCATATCATAAAGTTTTGTGCGAAGCATTTTCATAGCCTTATCACGGTTTTTGTGCTGACTTCTTTCGTCCTGACATTCAACTACAAGGCCTGTGGGCTTATGGGTTATTCTTATTGCGGAATCCGTTTTGTTAACGTGCTGACCACCGGCTCCGCCACTTCTGTATGTGTCTATTTCTAGGTCTGCGGGGTTTATCTCAACCTCAACCTCCTCAGCCTCAGGAAGTACTGCGACAGTTACGGCTGAAGTATGGATTCTTCCCTGTGTTTCTGTTTCGGGAACTCTCTGTACTCTGTGGACACCGCTTTCAAACTTAAATCTTGAATATGCTCCGTCACCTTCTA